>JABDLQ010000464.1 GCA_013002925.1 Gammaproteobacteria bacterium
ATCCCGACCCTGATACTGTTTCAAAATGGCAGTGAGCTGGCCCGCCATTCCGGCGCGATGTCGGCGGCTGATATTGTACGCTGGGCACGTCAGGCGACGGGCGTTTGATACGGTCGATCGATACCCACCTGTGCCGGGCCCATGGGGCGCCGTGCTGACGGGTTAGCGGCTAACGGGCTAACGGGCTAACGGTAGCGTCTAACGGTCTAAAAGTTACAGGTGTGATACGTCCCTGTAATCACCCAGCTGGCCTTTGATAAAGCAATTAAAAGCGACAGAATAGCGCGGTACGCTGGCGGCGTTGGCTTCCACGGCATGCTGCAGGCTTGATGAGAACAAAAAGATCTCATTCTGCTTTGGTGTAACGACGTTAATCGGCGTGTTGAAAATATTCTGTTTGCCAACTTTGGGGTTCATGACCAGTTGCTGATAGGTAATACTCTTGTCAAAGACCATGTTGGAGGGTGGATCCGGTAGCTCACAATAATACAGCGACCCCGACACAACCGAGTTGGAATGCGAGTGAGTGTGCATGCCAATGCCGGGATGATTGATCAATGACCACGATTGCGTCACGTACAGACTCTGATCGATGCCCATGACTTCGGTGGCATACAAATCAAGTGCCTCCTGCACAGCGGCCTTGATACTGGCCAACTCCGGCTCCTCGAAAATATAGAGGTTCTCAGAGATCAGATTGTCTCTGTTAGTCACCATTTTCAGATTCTTTATATAGTCGACCTGTGCGTCAGTGATGGCGTGGCTCAGGTCGGCCCTGAAAAAAGGGACCGCAAAAAGTGGCTGTACGTCGTATTTGGCAATTGCCATCAGGCAACCCTCCTCTGCCAGGTATTTGAACCTTTAACATTATCACAACTTGGCAAAATGCCGGCCCCCGATTGCGCTCACAAGAATGCGTGAAGCGGATTATTCACGCCAAAAAATGAAAACCTGGTTCAACACAGCCGGTCAGCTCTCTTTCGCCACGTTCCGGAATGCGTGTTTTGAATGCTGTGAGCCAGGACATCAATTGGCATGATTGACCCGCCGCATTTGCATTCCATCAAAACGGCGGAACGCGGGTGTGTCAGGCGAGTGTCTCCTGGAAAAAAGCGATCGTGCGCTGCCAGGCAAGTTTTGCCGCCGCTTGGTTGTAGCGCGGCGTCGAATTGTTGTGAAAGCCGTGATGAGTACCGGGATACACATGCCGCCGATAATCAACATTGTTGGCCTTCAGGGCTGCTTCATAATCCGGCCACGCCTTGTTAATCCGTGGATCATTCTCCGCTGCCTGAATCATCAGCTTTGCCGTTATCCCTGCCGCAGCGTCAGCACTGACACCACTGCCGTAAAATGGCACGGCGGCCACCACGGTTTTACCCAATGTCGCCGCCAGATAATTGCTCACGCTTCCACCCCAGCAAAAACCCGTGACCCCGAGCTTTTCCCCAGCTGATTCATGCGCCTTCAGATAATGGGCGCTGTTCGCCATGTCCTGACGCAGCCGGTCGCGATCCAGACCCCGTTGCAAGGTGCGTCCATCGTCGTCATTACCGGGGTAACCTCCCACAGCCGTTAAGGCGTCCGGCGCGAGGGCCAGAAAACCTTCTACTGCAAAGCGTCGCGCAACATCTTCAATGTGTGGATTCAAACCACGATTTTCATGAATCACGAGCACCGGAGGAAACGGGCCGGAGCCCGCCGGTGCGACCAAATACCCACGCATGGTGCCCGAGGCGCCCCCCGGTGATGAGTAATGTACGTATTCCGGACGTATCCGTTGATCAGTAAAAGATATGGTCTGTGCTGCCGCATACCGTGGCAGCAACGCCGTCGCCATGCTGAGCGCAGTGATGCCACCAATGGTGATGGCGCTCGCGCGGCGCATGAACTCGCGACGATCAATCTGCCCGTGACAGTAATCGTCGTACAGCGCATAAACGCGCGGATCTATTTTGTCGTTACTCATCAAAGCCTCGCACTCTGGATCGGTTCAAAGGATTTTACATAATACCGCAATGGCATCGGATTTCAGTCCATATCCACATTATGGTGTGCCTGCGTTTACCATAGCAAGTTAGCAGAAACTATTGTTGCTCCAAACAATTTACTTTTCAGGTGGTTGGTCTTAGTCTTGGGTTTGGCCAATGCAAAAACTTACTAATACCTTTGGCCCGTAAAACGAGGTACCAAAATGCAAGCTGCAAATTTAATAAGAGCGGTTGTGCTGTTCGTCACCTTGCTGTTCGCGATTGGCAGCGATTTCACAATGACAACCTATGCACAGCAAACGCCAGATAAACATTCCGCCGATAGAGCGAAAGCGGCACAATCTTTACACCGCGACCCTTCGCTGAACCGGGATACACTGCGCTTTGAAACGCCGCAGGACCGGCGCAACCAGACGCGTAAGGTATCGCCGGCACGCGGTATCAACCGCGCCACCGCGGGCGCAGGTCACGACCGTGATGCCAGCGACGGAGAGCGCAGCTACAGCGGCCACGGTAACAACCTGATGGAACCGACCATGGGCAGCGCTCATACCAGTCTGTCGCGCTGGGCACCGGAGGCCTATGGCGACTCCATGGCGGAGCCGTCTGGCGCTGCTCGCCCCTCGGCCCGGCTGATCAGCAACGAGGTGGCGGATCAGGCCTTTTCCAGGCCCAATCCCATCAATGCTTCAGACTATCTGTGGCAGTGGGGACAATTTCTGGATCATGACATCGATCTGACCGATGGTACGAACCCGCCCGAGGCGATGCCCATTGCGGTACCGGCAGGTGACCCCTGGTTCGACCCGGACAATACCGGCACCCAGGTCATTCCATTCAACCGTTCGCTGTACGACCCTGATAGCGGTACGGCACCGGGTAATCCGCGGCAGCAGCAAAACGAAATCTCCGCCTGGATCGATGCGTCCAATGTTTATGGGTCATCGACGTCTCGCGCGAACGCTTTGCGCAGCAATGATGGCACCGGCCGGCTGAAAACCAGTGACGGTAATTTTCTGCCGTATAACATTGCGGGACTGCCCAATGCAGGCGGCAGTGGGCCGGAATTGTTTCTAGCCGGTGATGTGCGTGCAAACGAACAACTAGGCCTCACTGCGATGCATACCCTGTTCGTACGCGAACATAATCGCCTTGCCGATGAAATTGCCGCCCAGGATCCTACACTCAGCGGGGACAAAATCTACAACAAAGCCCGGCGACTCGTCGGTGCGATGATCCAGCACATTACCTATACCGAATTTTTACCGGTACTTCTGGGCGACGGTGCGATGCCGGTTTACGCCGGGTACGATCCGACTATCGATGCCAGTATCAGCTCAGTATTTTCGACCGTCGCCTATCGATTTGGTCACAGTGCGCTTTCGCCCACGCTCAAACGGATTACTGCCAGTGGTGCTGATCACAGCGGCGGCCACCTGAGTCTTCGCGATGCTTTTTTCTCTCCGCATGCGCTCATCGTTGACGATACCTTTGAGTCTGTACTGCGCGGACTGGCAGCGCAGGTCTGCCAGAACATCGACACCCTGGTGATCGATGATGTACGCAATTTCCTGTTTGGCCCACCGGGCGCCGGTGGCCTCGATCTGGCTGCGCTGAACATCCAGCGTGGTCGCGATCATGGCATTGGCAGCTACAATTTTATTCGCGAACATATGCAGCTTGCACCCGCCACCAGCGTCGCCGACATTACTTCCGATGTGACGATACAGTCTGCCCTGCAATCGGCCTATGATGACATTGACTTACTGGATCCGTGGTCGGGTGGACTGGCCGAGGACCCGATGCCGGGTGCGTTGGTCGGCGAGTTATTTTACACGGTGATCCGCAAACAGTTTCTCGCGCTTCGCGACGGTGATCGCTACTGGTATGAACTTGTACTTGACGCCGACGAAATAGAAATCGTGACGCAATCCACGCTCGCTGAAATCATTCGCCGCAACACCAGCATCGGACCGGAAATCAGCGACAACGTATTTTTTGTCAGTAACCTGGCCGATTCGGACGCTGACACGATCGCTGACATTCGTGACAATTGCCTGCATCAGTCAAATCCCGATCAGACGGATGCTGACAATGATGGCTATGGGAATGCCTGCGATGCAGATCTGGACAATAGCGGTTACACCAATTTTCTGGACCTCGCGATACTGGCGGAACACTACCTGTCCACTGATCCGGTCAGCGATCTGAACGGTGACGGCGTTGTCAACGGTCTGGATCTGGCCGTTTTTCGCGACCTGTTTGGTGCTCCCGTCGGACCGAGCGGACTGCATCAATAGTGTGCATCCTGGCCGCCGTACCGCACGGGTGACCCAGGCCGGGTTAGCGCCCGGCGTTACAGAAGAAAGATCGCGACCCGTGCGACCAGGCTGATGGTCTTGTCCAACTGCGTCAGCACCCGGCGTGCACTGGCAAGCTTGCGAAGCTCCTCTTTGAGTCGTGCGGAGCGAGCATCCAGAGCGTCCGAGTGGCTTTCCAGGCGATCCGCAATCAGGGTCAGTCGATTGACCGTCAATTCGCCCAGCAAAAACGTCACTTCGCCACGCATGAGTGCATATTTGTTTTGCGTCGCTGGCGTCTGATCCCGAAAAAATGCGCGGACTCTGCTTGAGCCCAGTTTGCGCTCCAGTGCCTGCAGATAATCAATCGCCTCTTTTGGTGTCATTGTGAGCGCCTCCCGTGCACGTTGTTAATCACATTTATCCTGCCAGATCACCGTCGCCTGCCGCATCCTGTGGCCACCCGCGATTGCAAATGACCTGTGGATCAAAATGCGGCAATCACATTCCTGATGGCTTCCAGTTCTACCTTGAGCTGGTTTAACTGAGTCAGAAAATCAGCCTCATCGCTGACCAGCTTTTGCAGTGCCCTGCGTAGTGATGCCGCTGCTCTGCCTGCAGCTCTTAACTCACCAATGGCCGGCACTGAATTTATAAGCCGCCTGCGCTCGTCCATCCATTCTTGTGCGACATCCGGGCGGTCGAGAAGTGGAGTTGCGGCAGTAAACGGGCCCTCGATACGCCACTGATACAAGCGTTCATTTAAGATACCAACTTCATGCTCAAGATCATCACCGATGGCCTCTAACAAGACTTCATGGGTATTCAACGCTTCCTGCAATATTTTTTCATCTGCCTGTATACGCTTTTTTAGCGCAGCACGTTGTCGCGACCCGATGGCATAATCGCTGACCCGGGATATCCGGTTTTTTTGATCATCGTCCAGGGCGAAAGCCTGCTGGTCCCGCAGTCTCGCTGTGAGCTCACCCAGACGCTTAACGGTCGCCTCAATGGCGGTGCTCGTAGCCCCCGCCTCGTCGCTGGTTGCGAGTGCATTGAGCTGCGTAAAATAATTGCTCAGCGCCAGCAGATGTTTGCGAATATCATTAAACACTGCGATGCGCGCCTGATCGATCGCCTGTTGCCGCTCCAGTTGGGCAATCTGCTGTGTATTGAAATTAGCATCATTGCGATTGGCGAAACTGTTACGGTCGATGAGTTCCGCTGAGGATTTGTCAATCGCGGTTTTTTGCGCCACGTCGAGCAACTGGTGCAGACTGACAGCGTAGTCCTGCCCGCTGGCGGCGAAACTTTCATAAGGGCCCAGGCTGCTTGTTGCGCAACCGGTCGTGAGAATGATCAGCAGGAGCAAGCCTGTTTTGAAAAGCGAATTCACGTATTACTCCCTGTCAATCGTAAACAGTCGTTCAACAAATACGGCAGCATCGTTCGAGCATATCAAAGCAACGCGGATTGTATAGCTTTTCAGTGCCCTTGTTTTGATATCTGCTTATTTTGCTTAACTCATCTCGTCGCGTGCACAGACCAGGGTGCACTTTTGCTGTCGCAAGCCAGGCGGTCGTAAGGTAGGTTGCACCAGGCCATCTGAATCATGGTACATATGCCACGAGCATACCGCAGCGGTCCGACACCGAAATGGCAGCCAGGTCATCGCACCCGTCATGTGCGGTTGCGCATGTCAGGGTAATTCGGAATGCTGCGTTGATCATAAGCTGTTGTTTTGTCGTGAACCATCAGGCATCACTCGAAAACTTGTAGGGAATATCGTTTACACTGACGTTACAAGAACATGTGCCACGGTCGGCTACTTAAAACACGGCCAGCAGAAATTTTTTACATGAGAGGGAGAGACTCATGAACTACAAGAAACAAAAAGAAATTACCGCAAAAAAATGCACTGTACTGCTCACCCTTTTTCTGATTGGCTCGCCAGCTCAGGCATCGACATTCTTCGATATTTCCGGCATGGTCACAAGCTGTAACGGCTTTGCCTGTGGTATTGCGGGTATTGCAACAGGCGATCCAATCGCCGGCTTTTTGGAAGTCAACGACAGTGCCGCAGGCGCCAACAGTACGTTTACCGAAACTGACATTCTGAGCGCCCAGCTTATCGTTGGTGATGTCGATAGTGGCGTCACCTCGGGGCCATTTGGCAGTACTTCACTCACCACAGATTCCGCTGGCGAGATCATAAGCGGCAACGCGCTGCTCTCCACCACCATCTACACGGGGATCGGCCTTGCCGATGTTGATGTTACGCTGGACGCAGGGGCAGGCACCTGGACCGCGTCCACTTCCTTCCTTGGACTTGGCGAAGTGGCAGGCGGTACGCTCATGTTTACCCGCAGAGCGGTCGATAGTGATGGCGACGGTGTCAATGATGATCTCGATAACTGCACGTTGATTGCGAACCCCTCGCAACTGGATACCAACGGTGACGGCTATGGAAACATCTGTGACCCCGATCTTGACAACAGCAATACGGTTAACTTTGCTGATTTCACGCTATTGACTGACGCATTTCTTTCGGTTCCCGGCGACCCCAACTGGAACCCGGATGCCGACCTGGATGGCAACGGGCAGGTTAGTTTTATCGACATATCCCTGTTTCCCCCGTTTTTTCTGATGCCACCAGGACCCAGCGGCCTCGTCCCGTAAACCCGGGGCAACCGGCAGACTCGTCGTAAACGTGGGACTCCCACATCGGGTCGTGTCCACACTGCTTTGCGCCGACCATGTTATCGTCCCACCGGGTGTTTGCCGCAATGTGCCGCTGCCCTGTGCTGAGTGTGATTCCGGCCGGTTGCCCAACTGTGACTACACGCGCCAGACTGAGCTTGATTCACAACCGTATCGGCAAATCGCGTACGCGTTGTCCGGTCGCCGCGAAGATTGCATTGCCAATCGCCGGAGCGACAGCAATCAATGGTGGCTCCCCGAGGCCGGTCGGAAACTCTGTATTGTCAACAAACCGAAGATCCAGCTCCGGGACATCCGCCATGCGCAGAGGCGTGTAAGTATCGAGGTTGTTATCTGCAACAGCACCGTCCCGGAATTGCGTACCTTCATGCAAAGCAAGGCTTACTCCCCATAATGTGGCACCTTCGGCCTGCGCCATGGCGCCATCGGGGTGCACTACGGTACCGCAATCAATCGTCTGCCAGATTTTTTTCACGGTGATTTTTTTCGTGCCCTGATCAACAGCAATATGCGCCACGCAGGCAGTCCATGTCGGCATCGTGCGTTCCTGGCCCTGGGCAATGGCAACCCCCATGCCTTCACCGGGCGGCAAATCACGCCCCCAGCCGCTACGTTTGTGCACGTCTTTCAAAACTGCTGCCAGCCGCTTCGCACCACCGACCGCCTCCGGTGCCTTGCCCGCGTTTTTGCCACTGCCATCGAGTAGCTGCAGGCGAAAATCAACCGGATCGACGCCCGCTTTGTGAGCCAGTTCGTCCATGAAGCACTCGACTCCCCAGCTAATCCAGCCTGGTCCGACAGCACGCAGCCAGCCGGGCAAAAACGTGCGTTGGGCCAGATCATTATTGAGCGCCCGCACCCGATGCGCCGGCAGGGTGTACCAGTGCTCTGCACCACTGATCGAAAAGGTGTCAAATTTGCCGTTGCCATCAACACCATCCGCCAAAAATCCGGGTGCCATCGACAATGTTGGCCAACCCGCCGCTGCAGCGTGTTCGATACCGGTCAGTTCGTCGGATGCGTCAAAACTTGCATCGAACCGTGCCACCGACGGCGATCGAACACAGTCAAAGTAGCTGTCCGCCGCGCGCTGAAAAACGAGTTTGACCGGCTTGCCCAGCGCTCGCGCCGCCAACGCGGCCGGTATCATCTGGTCACCAAACAGGCGCCGGCCAAAGCCACCACCGAGGTAATACTGATGTATCACAATGTCTGTTTCAGGCATGGCCAGCGCTTTGGATAACACCGGCAGGATCAATGATTGCCACTGATTGCCAGAATGAATGTGGCACTTGCCATCCCTGAATTCGACCAGCGCGTTTGCCGGTTCGAGAGTGAAATGCAACGCTGCATGCGTCCGATATGTTGACGTCAGCACGTCGGCCGCCGCATTCCGGGCACCCGCAACATCGCCATCGTCAACCACCAGCACTCCCTTGTCACGATCTGCAGTCAACCGTTCTCCTTCGGCAAACAGTTCGGCTTCATTAACAGTTTGGGTCGGGCCGGCGGTCCAATCGACATTTACTGCACCAGCAGCCTGCATTGCCGCAGGAAAACTTTCTGCTACCACAACGGCCCATCCCTGAACCGTGTCGCTTGGGTCACTAAGCTGCAGGGTTTGCAGATAGCCGGGAATTTCCCGGGCGGCTGAATCATCGACGCTATTGATCGTGCTGCCATAGCGGGTCGGTGGAACCAGCGGATGGGCATAGACCATGCCCGGCAATTCGGCATCCAGACCGTACACGGCTGTGCCCCGGGATTTGGCAGGAATATCACGTGCGGACGCAGCTTTTCCGATATAACGGCGCTCAGCGGCGGGTTTTACCGGTAACTCCTCCAGTTCTTCTGCACTGAATGTGCGGCTGATGTCGCCGTGCTGAACAATTTTTGCAAAATCGATACTCATGTTACCGTACGTCACCGCGCCATTTTCTGCTACGCAGTCAGCGTCTGCTGCCCCCAGCAGTTTGGCACCGGCAGTGGTCAGAATTTTGCGACCGGCGGCGCCTGCCTGTGACAGCATCTTAAAAGACGTAAAGACTGACCATGATCCTCCCGTTACCATGTAGCCCCATTTGGGGTCGGAATCTACATGGTTGATCGACACCTTGTTCCAGTCTGCACCCAGCTCATCGGCGACAATGCGGGCCAGCGCAGTTCCCACATGCTGACCCATCTCCGCTTTGGCAATGTTAATCAGCACCTCGCCGCCAGTATCAATTTCAAACCAGACGGTAGGTGCAAAAACCTTGCTCATATCACCAGCCGCAATTTCCTGCACCGCCTGTTCACCAGAGCAACCGGGTACCAGAATACCAAGCCCCATCACCAGACCGCTGCCAGCGCTGCGCGCCAAAAAAGTCCGGCGGCTCATCGTTGGTGTTCGTTGTTGCATTACCATGCCTGTGACTCCTTTACGATTTGGCTGCCGATTTGATTGCCTTGTGAATCCGCGTGTAGGCCATGCACCGGCACAAATTCCCGTTCATGGCTTGTTTGATCTCACCATCCGATGGACTCGGGTTGGATTCCAGCAAACTGGCGGCTTGCATGATCTGCCCCGACTGGCAGTAACCACACTGCGGCACCTGCTCGTCGACCCAGGCCTGCTGCAATGCCTTACCTGCCGGCGATGTCAGACCTTCTATAGTGGTGACGTCTTTGCCGGCAACCGCGCTGACGGGCGTGATACAGGAACGCAACGCCTCCCCGTTGATATGGACCGTGCAGGCACCACACATCGCGATGCCACAGCCAAACTTTGTGCCTTTGTGCTTTAACTCGTCCCTCACCACCCATAACAAGGGTGTCTCAGACGGACTGTTCGTCGAGACTGCAGCCCCGTTCAACTGGAATCTGATCACGAGAATCCCCCAATTCAGTTCGTTGCAGGAACGGCTAGTTTAGTACAAACCGGGAAAAGAGTCCGCGCAATTTTTGCTCGCGCAGTCGATGCCGATTTAGTTTTATTCCGATTCTACGCTGATGGGCTTTGAGAGGATGAACAACCACTGCGTCGACATGCGCGGCAAAGGAAAGCGCAAATTGTGACGAGTTTTGCTACCGCAGTGCATTGCAACACAAAAAGAAATGATCCTGTTTGCACGGCCACCGCTGGCACCATAGACCGGTGCTACACATCTGGCTGAGGCATGTGCCGGGTTATGATGTCAATTAACGACCGTTTTTAGCTCATCACCCAGTTCGATTAACTCCAGCTCGTTACGCTGCCGGCGCACCACGGTAACCGACGTATTATCCGGCATACAGCACACGATCTTTTCGGCCTGTGTCAGTTCACCGACAATCGCATTGATCACCATGAAATGGCAGAACACGACGGTCGGCTGGTAGATGCTGCGTAGCGCATACAGAACTTGCCGGCGCCACGCCTGCACCGATTCGTGCTGCTGCTCCCAGCGTTGCGTTGCAATCTCATGCAACCACTTCTGGCGCTCTGCCAACGGTACCGGGGCTTCTATTTCCCGAAATGCTTCTTCGACTATTACCGGCACGCTCAAGGTCTCGCCAAGCGGCAGCGCTGTTTCCCACGCACGCAACCGCGGACTGCTGACCAGTTGTATATCAGAACCCAACGATGCAGCGAGCTGATCCGCACAGCGTTGCGCCTGCTCCAGCCCCAGCGCGCTCAGGCCCGGGTCTTCGGATTCCTGCCAGCTTGCAGCCGCTTCGCCATGCCGCACGAGATAAATGTGCATGATTACCCCCAGGTGTTATGCACAAGGCATAAGGACTTTGCACCATTTCCGGTCCGGACACCAGTGGCTGTCCAGATATCGTTTTCCAGGCTTCGCTTTCAAGGCTTCATATTCCAGGTTTCTTTTTTTAGGTGTCGTCCAGGGTGCTGTCAAGACTAACGAACTGTCAAACTTTACACGGCGTGCCGCAACCACCCTCTACCCGCAGGGGGAGGGCCCAGGTAAAATCGCTTTGTGGACAGCCGGTGTTGGCTGAGAGTGTGTGAAAACATCGGATCTTCATTGCGAATCCGCAAAGCCGGTGCGGCAATCCCCGTCTGGCTTCTGTGGCATCAATAAGTCAGGGCAGCACAACGTTAGGAGATTGCCGCGCGCTTCGCGCTCGCAAAGACGAAGTGATAGTTTTCACACAGCCTCGGCTGATCGCGGACGCAAGTGAGTCGAAAAATAACTCCCAAAGGACGGCCGGTTGTGACCGAGGGCAGCAGCCTGGTACTCCCTGACGCTGATGCTGGCGAACGACCGCGATGTGTGACTACCGGCAAAGCAGGCATTAGGTTGCCTTACGGTCTCCGTCAGATCCGGTGCCAACCGCTACAGGCATGGGAAGTGCGAGTTCGGGGGACTGTGTCCGTCAGATTATGTGCCGGCCACTACCGCTAGTAGCTTGCGCTTACCATCAGCCAGAACTTGGTTACGTTGGGAAAGTTGGAGTTGGCCGCGTTGAAATTGGCCACTTTCAACATCGCGCTATAGTTTCCGCCAAACCTGGTAGATAGTACGGCATCAATTTCGCGACCATAGTCTGCACTGCCATCCTCGGCAGAAAAATCATGCCACAGGGCCTGCCATGCAAAACGGCCGGCTTTGCCTTTTGCACCCACATATAAGTCGGTAAGCCCGGCACCGGGTGTTGTCAGAAACTGATCTGCCCAACCATTAAACCCATGCAGGGTGGCGATGGGAGTGCGAAACGCCCTGCCCGGATTGTTCGCATCGCCACCCAGGACTTCGTACCCCAGCAGGCCCGTCACGCTGGCGAAATCCAGCGCTGCATCCAGGCGCAGGTAGCCGGCGTCATAATTCACCGGGTTATTTGCAGCATCGGATTGGGTAGCAACTTCGACGGTATACGTCAGGGGATATTTTAGTGCAGCGCTTTTACCGGCAAAGCGGATGCCGAAGGTGTCAGAGGAAAATGCCGCGGCATCATCGTTCTCGATGCCGTAATAATACGCGGTGAGCGAACCGATTTTCCCGAACGACCGCTGCAGATTCAGCAAATGGGTTTCCGAAGAATGATCGCCCGCCGCCACATCGTCGCCAAAAATCCTGTTGACGTTTCTTACAAATGCATAGTCAATCGTAGAGGCCTCGATACTCTTGTTGGTAATGCGGACTGCATCGTAGGTTTGCTCGTTTTGACGCCAACCCACGCCGCCGACAAAGCGCTGATTATCCAGAAGAATACGCTGACGCCCGACGCGCACCCGGGTATCTGAAAACCCTTCAAACTGCAGATAAAGCTGATTTGCTTCAAGGTAGTCCGGATCAGCAACCACCGGGTAACGATTGCGCCGGGGACTGCTGGTGCCGGCCCCGCTGTTGTAGTTGTCTGCACCCACAACGACAACCGCATCCAGTTCCGCCATGAACATAAAATCATTGACGGTGGGAGTGGTGAAATTCAATCGTCCTCTTAATGTCGATGCCTTAGCTTCGTCGGCAAACCCGCTTTGATTGACAAATTCATAGCGGTAGCGCAAATCCAGCTTGACGGTAGAACCCGTAGCAGCAACTTCGAGGGCTTGGCCGGCCACCAACGGTACGGCACCGAACGCTCCCATCAGCATTACGCCGATGGAAGCGACTCGGTGCACACTCAATCTACCTTGTAACTTCATCAAACTGTCATTTCCTAGTACACGTCATGAATCGTGTTGTGCATGTTGAACTTACCTGTGGGCGTGATAATGCGCGGCCCTTTAATCACGTGTTTGAGCTTGCGGGTCTTATCGTCAACCACCACAATGGCTGACTCCTGTTCCTTGCCGCTCCACACCGAAAACCAGACCTCATCACCGGCCATATTGAACTCTGGCTGTACGATGCGCTTGGGCCCTTCACCCAGTTCCGCCCACTCCCCGATCGGCAGCACTTCGTATCCTTTGTCGAAGTTATTGATATCAAACACGGCAACGCTTTGGCTGATTTTTTCATCCGGGTTCAACGGCGAATCAACCCACAAATTGCTCGATTTGGGATGGGATTTTACGAACAACGAACCGCCGCCCTGGCCTTTGAGCACACGCACAACTTTCCAGGCATTGTCGGGATGTCCGACCGGATCGGTACCCAGGAACGATACTTTTTCGTTGCCCAAAGCACTGGTCACCCATACCGGGCCAAATTCGGGATCGTCGAGATTCGCACCGCGCCCGGGGTGCGGAATCTTATCGACATCCACCAGTGCTTCCAGTTCGCGGTCACGTGAATCGACGATTGCGATTTTGTCAGACTGGTTGGCCGCTGTCAGGAAATAACGTTTGGACCGATCCCAGCCGCCGTCATGCAGGAAGCGTGCGGCGTCGATGGTGGTCACCGAAAGGTTTTTCAGATCCTGATAATTGACCAGCAATATACGACCGGTTTCTTTCACATTCACAATGAACTCGGGATGTTCGTGTGAAGCAACAATGGCAGCTACCCGTGGTTCCGGATGATATTCCTGCGTATCGACAGTGGTACCTCGCGTGGAGACAATTTTGAGGGGCTCCAGGGTATCCCCGTTCATCACCACGTATTGCGGCGGCCAGTACGCACCGGCGATGGCGTATTTGTCTTCAAAGCCTTTATATTTCGAGGTCTCAACCGAGCGTGCCTCAAGACCGATTTTGATTTCCGCCACACGCTGCGGCGGATTCATCCACAGATCAATCATATCGACTTTGGCGTCGCGGCCGATGGTAAACACATAGCGGCCCGAAGATGACGGCCGAGAAATATGCACCGCATAACCGGTCTTGACGATGTTGACGACCTTTTTGGTGTCCCCATCGATGATCGCCACTTCGCCGCTGTCACGCAATGTCACGGCAAAGAAATTATCGGTATTGAGATTGTGCTGCGGTTTGGTCGGACGATCACCCGGCTTCACCAGCAGTTTCCAGCTTGCCATCATCTCCGGCATACCGAATTCCGGTGGCGCCGGTGGTTCATGTAACAGGAAGCGGGACAATACATCGATTTGCTCCGCGCTCAACTCGCCCGAGGTACCCCAGTTGGGCATACCGGCGGGTGACCCGTAAGTAATCAGCG
>JABDLQ010000224.1 GCA_013002925.1 Gammaproteobacteria bacterium
GCTCAAGGCCCACCAGAGACATGAAGCCGTCCGCCGCAAAATAATCCATAAACCCGAAATCCAGATTCACACGCGGATAAACAGGGTCGCTGGTCGGCATGCCAATAAACGGATCTGGCATGGGCAGCAATGGATTTGTTCCTCCGCCCGGTTTTCCGCCCAACTCAGGACCTGTGACAGATAGCTGAGCCATAGTTGACAGCGTGCACAAACAAAACAGTGCAAGTACTGTTGCGCGTATAGACTTAGAGGTATACATTTTTCTAATCCCCTGAATTGATGAAGAAGAGTTCTCCGCTCTTCGGATTTTTCTCGATTATTATCGCTTCCCTGTGTAACGGATCGAACGCGTTCGGAAACACGGTAGACTGCATCCCGTGCGCAATGCCATTGTGAACCTTCACATTCCGGATGATTCGTTACTCATTAACTTTTCTTATGTTACCGACAAATAATATGCGACTGCATAAACACACTCAACTGTCAAGAAACTTTACAAGGGCGTCTGTGGGTTCATTTTCTACGTCGTTATATTTCACGCTTAAAGCGCGGAATGTCCTATACTTGGTTCGCTTGGAACGTGCCGGGGAGACCCACTGTACCGAGTGGCAGATTTTAGAATGATTCTTGCGCCACATTGAAAGGTGCAAACAATCGTTACACTATGAGAACCGGTGCACTGCAACAGGTTTTACATAATAAATGCAACACAACCTTTGGTCGTTTTGGGTTTTAGGATTTAGGTTTTAGGTTTTAGGTTTTAGGTTTTAGGTTTTAGGTTTTTGGGATTTGGGTTTTGGGTTTTGGGTTTTGGGTTTTGGGTTTTGGGTTTTGGGTTTTGGGTTTTGGGATTTTTGAATTCCTGAGTTTCTGAACTTCTGAACCTCTGAATTTCTCGGTGTTTACCAGGTCCTGCTCGTTGACAGCGAGAAAACTTAGTGGCTTATACGACGTCGTCAAACTCAAGATAAAACTATGAAGCTGGATTTAGGAATGAACTTTCTACACCACTTTTGAACAGGCTTCATGCATCGCTGGGTCGCTGCATTACATGAAGCCCAAATGGTTTTTGTGAAATTGGGCCGATAAAAAGATGTATCAACATCGTTAGTTACTAATATGCTGAGTGGACTAAAGATCCCGGGCTGGCCAATACCCGGGCTTGCCATTACTGGCGTCGCAACCCGATAAATCCGAGAAGTGCAGAAGAAAACAGCCAGACACCAGCTGGCAGTGGCACTTCATTGACCGAAATCTGAACGCCTTCGAATTTCTTCTGTATGAATGCAAGCTCGCCGGAACTCATCGAATCCGCAGTCAGGACATTTTGCAGCGTCAGTAAAACGCTGGTTGTGCCCGGTGCCCATCCACTGCTGCCATCAATCGAAGTAGAACCTGACCACTGCTGGGTACCTGTGCCACCATCGCCACTGGCAAAGAAATCGAATTCACTGAGCGCCGAGTTAAACGGGAAGAATGCGTCGCGCACCCGCATTTCTCCGGAGGCAGAAACCTCGGTTCCCACACCATCAACAATATAGTCACCTTCTTCGTACAGAAAAAAGCTGTCGAACGTAAAACCCTGTGTTGTTGCGTCAAGTTGCAGATTAAGGGTTTCAGAAATAAACGCCTGGCCCGCCCCGTTTGCTGACTCTGCCGTAAAATCATCGGGCACAAAAAAGATCGTGTTATTTACCAGCACCAACGTGCCGAATGCACCGGCTTCAGAGTCGTCGTAAGTCACTTTAAAATCAGACCCCGGGTCGGTGACTACAATAGTGGCTGACTGCGCGTTGAACGCAAACGTGAGAACTGCAATCAGAGTAAATATGCGGGTAACTGTGTTCGTTTTCATGCTGACACCTTGGGCCTGGATAAATCGATGGAGTTATCATATGGCCTGCATCAGGCAACGACTGTGGGGGTAAACCCCCACGCGCACCGGTGACCTTTGCCCAGCTGGCCAAACGCAGGCGCAGGTCAGCTGACCTGGGGCCGAAACACCTTAGGCCCCCGAATTGGCATTCCACAGAAGTTCCCGGAGGTCAATTATTTGCATCGCATTGCAAGATTATGCAGAGTCCATACCACAGATCTGCCGTCTGAGAATTTCAGGGAACACATTAATAAACTTGCGAAGAACGTCATGGGTACTTTCTGCAATCAAAACTGCGCATCCTTTTGTGTTCATTTCGCCTGACCTACATCCTGAAGATGTGGTGGATTAGGCATTAATCTGTCTGCCAGACATCCGCCCTCTTGTGATAGCCACACCGGAGTAAAGCATGTCCATGATCGTTAATCGTCGTGATCTTGAATTTCAGCTCTATGAAGTTCTGGGAATTGACAGCCTGTTCAAGTCAACGCGCTACGCGTCTTTTGATCGTGAGCTCATCGACGAAATGTTCAATGCAGCCGAGACGTTGGCCGAGGAAGTTTTCCTGCCATTCGCTGACCAGCTGGATGCCAACGAACCGCGCTTCGAAAATGGCACCGCCGTGTGCATACCCGAAGTGAAAGCTGCGCTCGATGCGTACGCAGAGTCAGGCTTTTTTGCCGCCGGCTTCGATGCAGACATCGGCGGGCTGCAGATGCCGTACGTTGCACAAGCGGCGATGAATGGCATGTTCTCGGCAGCTAACGGACCCGTTTACGGCTTTGTCATGCTGACGACTGCGGCAGCCAACATGCTAAACGCCTTTGGTAGCGACGAACAAAAGGCGCTGTACCTGCCACCGATGATCGAAGGGCGCTGGTTTGGTACGATGTGCCTGTCCGAAACCCAGGCCGGCAGCTCGCTGTCCGACATTCGCACCCGCGCCCAGCCACGTGGCGATGGTGCCTACAATATTACCGGCACCAAGATGTGGATCTCCGGGGGTGAAAACAACATCTGTGAGAACATCGTGCACATGGTACTGGCCAAACTGACCGATGCGTCGCCCGGCGTGAAAGGTATATCGCTGTTTATCGTGCCAAAACTACGCGTTGATGAATCCGGCAACGTGGGTGAGCACAATCACATCGTGCTGGCAGGGCTCAATCACAAAATGGGTCAGCGCGGCATACCGAACACGCTACTTAACTTCGGTGAAAGCGGTGACTGTATTGGTCACCTCGTCGGTAAGCCGCATGAGGGATTGCGCTACATGTTTCACATGATGAACGAAGCGCGCATCGCCATCGGCCAGGGCGCGGTTATGTCAGGGCTGGCGGGTTACCTGTTTTCTCTGGACTATGCGCAGCATCGCCCGCAGGGCCGACATCCGCAGAACAAGAACCCGGAATCACCACAGATTCCGATCATTGAACACGCTGATGTCAGGCGTATGCTGTTGGCGCAAAAAGCGAGCGTCGAGGGTGGCCAGGCGCTGATTTTTTACTGTTGCCTGCTGGTAGACCAACTGAAGATCGAAACCGACAGCAACGAGAGGCAGCGCATGCACCTGCTGCTCGAGTTGCTGACACCAATTGCCAAGTCCTGGCCGTCGGAGTTTTGTCTCGAAGCCAACAAGCTCGCCATTCAGGTGCTGGGCGGCTACGGCTACACCCATGACTACCCGGTCGAGCGGTTTTATCGGGACAACCGTCTTAATCCGATTCACGAAGGCTCGCACGGCATCCAGGGCATTGATCTTCTGGGGCGCAAAGTGGCGATGCTTAACGGCGAGGCGTTCGACGTCCTGCTCGAGGAAATCCGGCAAACCATCGCATCAGCCGGTGATGAGTTTGCCAAGGAAAAACAGGCGTTACAGGATGCACTTGGCGCGCTGAAGACCGCGACCGCTGCGGCCCTTGCCTGCACAGACATCTCTCAAAGGCTTGCCAACGCGACGCTTTATCTGGATGCCTGCGGACATATTGTCGTTGCGTGGCTGTGGTTGCGTCAGGCAGTAACGGCCAGTGCAAAAGGCAGCGGGATTGCCGCTGACGATGCATTCTATGCCGGCAAACAAAAAGCGGCCCGCTATTTTTTCCGGTATGAGCTGCCGAAGGTATTTGCGACACTGGACCTCATTGCGACCCTGGATCGCACGGTCATGGACATGGCCGTCCCAGAGTTCATCGGCGGGTAAATCGAACCGCGTACGTCTCGCGGTAAGCATAGCCAAGATAAACAATGCGCCAGGATCCGATCGATGCAAGCTGCCCGTACAGGTCTGTGACAGCTGCAGGCCTGCAGTTGGGTGTAGCTGCGCGCTTGCGCAACGTTGCCCTCACCATCTTTCGGCCGACAGCCCTCAATTACGACAATACTCACGATACTGGACCGGGTCTATGCGCAACTTAATCTTGATTAGCCTGTCATCGATTTCACCAATAATTAATACTCACTACGATCATTAACAATCACTTGCGACAAATAACTAATCTTTTCTCCTAAAAAAGTCGGGAGGCGGGTTTTAAAAATCTTGTCAAGCGGAAAAATTGGCATACTATAAAAAAGTGCATCAACAATAAGAAACGCCATGGGGGACTACGTGATGCGATTCAAACTCCAGATGGCCTTCTGTCTTGTGGCATTATCCGTTTTTTATCCCGTCAGCGACTCGCCGGCGGATAAACAACCCACAAAAGAAGGCAGTCACCTGTACATTACGCCGGCCACCGGCCGACTGGATGAGACGGATCTCGCGGTGACCGGCTATCAATTTGTCTCACGCACCCGTGCCGGTCTGCTGCATGACGACTACACGTACACCATCACGGTCACCAATTCGGCCGAGGCCCTGCGCAATGTCATAGCGCAGGCCACCAGCACTTCGCCCAATACCGAGATCCTCGTGGACGCGGTGCCAATCGGTGACATGGACGCCGACAGCAGCGTATATAGCACAGAGACTTTCGTCTTTCGACATCATCGCCAGTTTTTATTCGACCCGGACAGTATCGTCTGGACGTTCCGGGCGGACCCGGTCACTGGCAACACTCCCCCGGTTGCCGATGCCGGTCCTGATCAGACGGTCGCGTCTTCCGCTGTGGTCACGCTCGATGGTAGCGGCTCGTCCGATGTTGACGGTGACCCGATCACTTATATCTGGGACTTTCTGCTGGTACCACCTACCAGTTCAGCGGCGCTCGATGATCCTGCCGCCGTCATGCCAACCTTTACTGCCGATTTGCCCGGTGATTACATACTGCAACTCGTTGTCAACGATGGCGAGGATGACAGCGCGCCGGATATGGTCACGATCTCCACCTTCAATACGCCGCCGGTGGCTGACGCCGGACTCGATCAGACTGCACCGGTTAGCGCTACCGTGCTGTTGTCCGGTGCCGGATCGAGCGATGCCAATAACGATCCGCTGACCTATGCCTGGTCACTGATTACCGTACCTGGCGGCAGCACCGCCGCACTGAGTTCCACCAACACGGTCGACACCAGCTTTGTCATCGACGTCGCAGGCACCTATGTGGCTGAGCTCATCGTCAATGACGGGTTTGAGGATAGTACACCGGACACCGTCACTATTACGACCGAAAACACGGCGCCGGTCGCCGATGCGGGGCCCGACCAAACCGTGACGGTTGGCGAGACGGTGGGCCTCGATGGCAGCGCGTCGTTTGATGTCGATGATGATCCGCTGAATTATTCATGGTCGCTGATCACAAGCCCGCCAACCAGTACAGCCACGATTACGAGCCCGGGCGCTCCGGTGACAAACTTTATAGCTGATGTCGACGGCACCTACGTGGTCCAGCTTATCGTCAATGACGGCGCGGTAGACAGCGCACCGGATACTGCACTGATCA
>JABDLQ010000471.1 GCA_013002925.1 Gammaproteobacteria bacterium
GCGGCGCAACGACTCTCTCGTTACCCTTTTTGACCTGCTGCGGATCCTCGCTGCTGATATTACTGACGGTGACGAACCACGGCAAAATGCTGTCAGCCTGTGCAGCATTTTTAACGACCGGAAAATATCGTTGGTGGTCCTTTAGCGTTGAGATCAGAACCTCAGGCGGCAGTTGCAAAAAACGCTGATCAAATTCACCGGCAACGGGTACCGGCCACTCGACCAGGGCGGCTACTTCATCAAGCAGGGCATCATCGCTGACGACCTCACCCCCACAAGATTTGGCGGCGGCAGCAACCATCTCACTGATCAAATCCCGGCGTTCCACCGGATCGGCGATCACCCAGCCGTCTTCTTTCAATTTGTCCGGGTATTCGGCCGGCCGGTTGATGGTAATTGCCTGCGGAGCATGAAAACGGTGACCATAGGTCGTGTTACCTGTGACCATGCCAATGAGATCTGTGGCAATTACGTCTTCTCCCCACAGCATAATTGCCCAATGTACCGGCCGCACAAACTCAACGTCCAGATCTCCCCAACGCATACGCTTGGGGATAGGCAAGCTGCTCAACGCCTGCTGCACGCAGCCAGGGAGCAGATCCGCGGTCTGCTGGCCGGCCTCCATCCCGGTATAAAAAAGCCATTCGCCTTTGTCGGTCTTAATGGTCTTTATCTCGCCAGGATCGATCCCACAATTCTCGGCAAACTTTTCCGCCGCTTTTGTCGGTTTGCCATCAGCGTCAAACGCAATTTTGAGCGGCGGCCCACGCCGTTCAACGATTTTGTCGGGCTGCGCCGTTTGCAGGCCATCGATGCGCACCGCCAGTCGTCGCGGGGTTGCATAGGCATGCAGCGCTGTGTACCCAAGTTCCAGCCCGGTCAGCTGCTGCTGCAGTGAGTGGGCAAATGCATCGATGAGTGATGTCAGGGCTTTGGGGGGTAACTCTTCCGTACCAATCTCAACCAGAAAATCTTTTACTTCAGCCATTTGTGCCGGTGTCCCCCAGGTTTTTCAGCAGCGGGAATCCCAGCGCTTCGCGGCTTGCAAGATAAGTCTCCGCCACATCGCGTGCCATGGTTCGCACTCTCAAAATATATCGTTGACGTTCAGTGACGGAGATCGCCTGACGCGCATCCAGCAAATTGAAGGTGTGTGAAGCGCGCAATACCTGCTCGTAGGCAGGTAAGGTCAGCGCAGCCGCGACGAGCCGTTTGCACTCGGTTTCGCAGGCATCGAACGTATGAAACAGCTGGCCGGTATCGGCGAGCTCAAAATTATACTGACTTTGTTCCTGTTCATTTTGCAGATAAATATCGCCATAGGAAACCGGACCATGTTCGGTGATTGCCCACAACAAATCATAGACGCTATCGACGCCCTGTAGATACATGGCCAGCCGTTCCAAACCGTAGGTCAGTTCGCCGGTAACCGGTTTGCAGTCGATACCACCGGCTTGCTGAAAATACGTAAACTGGGAAATTTCCATACCGTTCAACCAGACTTCCCAGCCCTGTCCCCAGGCACCCAGGGTCGGTGATTCCCAGTTGTCTTCGACAAAACGAATATCATGCACCAGCGGGTTGATCCCCATCGCACGCAGCGAATCCAGATATTGTTCCTGGATATCCAGCGGCGATGGTTTTAACACCACCTGAAACTGGAAATAATGCTGCAGACGAAAGGGGTTGTCACCGTAGCGACCGTCTGTCGGCCGGCGGCTGCCCTGCACATAGGCGGCGTTCCATGGTTCGGGTCCGATGCTGCGCAAAAATGTAGCCGGATGAAAGGTGCCGGCGCCGACTTCCATGTCATACGGCTGTAAGACGATGCAACCACGCCGCGCCCAGAAATGTTGCAGTTCAAGCAACAAATCCTGAAACGTTGCGGGTGGAGTTTTTGCAACTTCGGTAAGACTCATGCCAACACCTTGTCAGTAATACGCGGTCCCGTTCCCGGGGAGCATTATTTACGCAGTGCGCAGTATAGCGATGCACTGCGCGTTGTACATACCCCCGGTTTTGCACTACAATGTCGCGCTTTGGTCGGAAAAGCGCACTAGATTAGTGCAAAAATTGTGATACTCGCATCGGAAATGCCCCAAAAACCGGGAAATCGGCGTTTGGCACAGTTTATGCAATCTGGGAACAGCCGTATAGCTTTCTTTGCGATTCTGCGGGCAGCAGTCTGTGCCGTCTGGATCGCCTTAATTTTTACCAACACCCATCGGAGGGCAGTCCCATGGCATCAGGCGATGTTTTAGGTCTTATTAAAGAAAAAGAGATTAAATTTGTTGATTTGCGATTTACCGACACCAAAGGTAAAGAGCAGCACGTGACGATCCCTGTGTCGCAAGTCGATCGTGACTTTCTGACCGAAGGTAAAATGTTTGACGGGTCGTCCATCGCCGGCTGGAAAGGCATTAACGAGTCGGACATGGTGTTGATGCCCGATGAATCGACAGCCGTGGTCGATGTTTTTTCCGAAGAGCCCACCATCAATGTTCACTGTGACGTGCTCGAGCCTACCGATGGACAGGGCTACGAGCGTGACCCCAGATCGGTAGCGCGGCGAGCCGAAGCCTATCTTGCCTCTACCGGTATCGCTGACCAGGCCTTTTTCGGTCCGGAAAACGAGTTTTTTGTGTTTGACAATGTCCGGTTCAGTGATGAAATGGGTCGTACATTTTTTCAGATCGACTCCACCGAGAGCGCCTGGCATTCAGGCAGCGAGCAAGCCGACGGAAACAGCGGTCACCGTCCGGGCGTCAAGGGCGGGTATTTCCCGGTGCCACCCGTTGATTCTTTGCATGATTTACGCTCCGCGATGTGTCTGGCGCTTGCGGATATGGGCCTGGAAACCGAAGTGCATCACCATGAAGTGGCCACTGCCGGTCAGTGCGAGATCGGCGTTGCATTCAACAGCCTGGTCAAAAAAGCCGATGAAGTGCAGATTCTCAAATATGTCGTGATGAACGTTGCCTCGGTGTATGGCAAGACGGCAACTTTCGTGCCCAAGCCCCTGGTTGGCGACAATGGCAGCGGTATGCATGTGCACCAGTCGCTGGTAAAGGACGGCAAGAACCTTTTCACCGGTGACGGCTATGGCGGACTGTCGCAAACAGCGTTCTATTACATCGGCGGCATCATCAAACATGCGCGTGCGCTCAATGCGTTCACCAACGCCAGCACCAACAGTTATCGTCGCCTGGTCCCCGGCTTTGAAGCGCCCGTAAAACTGGCATATTCAGCGCGCAACCGGTCGGCATCGATACGCATTCCGTTTGTAGCCAACCCCAAGGCGGCCCGCATCGAGGTGCGTTTCCCGGATTCCACTGCCAACCCCTATTTTGCATTTGCTGCAATGATGATGGCGGGGCTCGATGGCATCAAAAACAAGATCGATCCGGGCCCTCCGGCAGACAAGGACTTGTACGATTTGCCACCTGAAGAAGAGGCGTTGATTCCGGAAGTCGCGTTTTCTCTGGATGAAGCCCTCATGGCGCTGGATTCAGACCGGGAGTTCCTGAAGGCCGGCGGTGTATTCACCGACGATCTGATCGATGCCTACATCGAACTTAAATCCGAAGACGTGGCGCGTTTGCGCTTGGCCACTCATCCTGCGGAATTTGAGCTGTACTACAGTCTGTAAGGGGACGCCGACGGCACCCCTGACGGGATCGAAAAACGGGGGTAAGTCTTTATATATATCAGAGGCTTACCCCCGAATTGCGGCAACGATCAACAAACAGATACGCAGTGACATAAGCCATGAAGGGAACCAAATCACACGCACAATTGGTCTAAACCACGTCGCAGGCTATTCTCTTGTCATATGAAGTTTTCAAAATACTCAGTGTTCGCGGGGCTACTACTGGTTGCGATGTCAACAAGCGCAGCGGCGCTCTACCGCTGGGTAGATGCCGACGGCATTGTGCACTATTCGGACACGCCCCGACCGGGCGCTCAGGTCATTACTCTCCAAAAGACCAATGTGACACGCAGTTTGAGGCCCACGGACAGACCGGTCGAAAATGTCGAACAGAACGACGGGGAGGAGCAGCCGTTTGCCGGATACTCGAAGGCGGTCATCAACTCCCCCACTGCAGAAGAGACACTGTGGAATACGGGCGGCAATATCAATGTCAGCCTTTCCCTGGAACCCGACCTGCAAAAGGGTCATCGTGTGATGGTATATCTCGATGGCCGACCCGTCGCGCAGGAGCCACAGACGCGCACGTCTTTTTTGATTCAAAATGTATTTCGCGGCACACACGCGGTGCGGGCAACGGTCTATTCACAAACCGGCAAAGTGCTGCAAACCACGCCCACGATTACCTTTTATGTAAAGCAGAACACCGTCAATCGCGGCGGCTAGCTGCCGGACCGTCCGCTCCTGGACAAAGCGGTTGTGCTGATGTCTGAGCTGAGCCCAACATCGCCGCAGTCTCTACCGGCGGAACACCATATACTCGGTTCTCTGACCACCAGTATTTTTGTCCTCGACAACGCACTGGCCATTCAGTATGTCAACCAGGCAGGTGAAACTCTGGCCCGGCTTAGTCGCCAACGCATCATCAACCTGCGCCCGGAAGCTGTGTTTGATTCCGGTGAAGTGATTCGCAAGGTGTGCCTGCGTGCGGCCGAGGTCATGGGACCCGTTGAAGTTCGGGAGCTGTCGGCCGTACCACTCGCCGATCCCGGCAGCAGCCTGGATATCGATGTGACCTGCGTACCTCTGGATGATGGGGGTTTTGTTCTTGAAATACGCAATATCGCAAACCGGCTGCGCATCAAGCGCGACAACGAAATAGCCTCGCGGAGCACTGTCAGCCGCACGATCATCCGTCAACTTGCGCACGAGATAAAGAATCCGTTGGGGGGCTTGCGCGGAGCCGCGCAGTTGCTGTCACGACGCTTGCCGCGTCCGGATTTGACCGAGTACACCGATGTCATTATTCACGAAGCTGATCGTCTGGCGACACTGGTTGATTCGATGCTGGGTCCAAACCGGCCGACGCACCGTAACGCGATAAATCTGCATCGGGTGCTTGATCATGTGATGAAACTGGTCGAGACAGAAGCGCCGCCCGGCGTTCAGTTGATACGCGATTATGACCCGAGCCTGCCTCGCTTGCTGCTTGATGAAGATCAGCTGACGCAAGCGGTTTTGAACCTGATGCGCAATTCACTGCAGGCGGTGGGAGAGCACGGCACGATTTGCCTGCGCTCACGAATTGAAACCGGTTTTACCATTGGTGAATTTCGGTATTCGATGGTCGCCAGGATTGACGTTGAAGATAGCGGGCCAGGCGTACCCGATGAATTGCGCGATCAGATTTTCTTCCCACTCGTTACAGGTCGAACGGGAGGCACCGGGCTGGGTCTGGCCCTGGCCCAGGATCTGGTTAATCGACATGGTGGGGTGATCAAGTATCGCAACAATGAATTCACCTGTTTCAGCATTTACCTGCCACTTGATTCTGACGAACCAGAACTGTGAGAGATTCAGATATCACGGTGTGGTTGGTTGATGACGATCCGTCGATTCGCTGGGTGCTTGAAAAAGCGCTGCGTGAAGCCGGGATGCAGGCAACCAGCTTTGAAAATTCAGGCGGGCTGCTGGCCGCTCTTACCGACAATGCGCCAGATGTCGTGATTGCCGATATTCGCATGCCCGGCATGGACGGGCTCGATCTTATCGGCGAACTGCACAAGGTAAATGCACAACTGCCGGTCATTATCATAACGGCCCACTCAGACCTGGAAAGCGCGGTAAGTGCTTATCAGTCCGGTGCATTTGAATACCTGCCAAAGCCGTTCGACGTCGATGAAGCAACCCGTTTGGTGCGCCGGGCCGCGAGTCAGGGTGTTGCCGAGCAGAGCAGCCGAGAAGTGCTGGAGTTTCCCGGGCTGATTGGACAGGCACCGTCGATGCAGGAAGTGTTTCGCGCAATCGGGCGGCTGAGCGGTTCGTCGATGTCTGTGCTGGTTACCGGCGAGTCCGGGACCGGCAAAGAACTCATCGCACGCGCGCTGCATGAGCATAGCCCAAGAAGCGAGCAGCCGTTTGTCGCGCTGAACACGTCCGCTATTCCGGCAGAGCTGCTGGAGTCGGAACTGTTTGGACACGAGCGCGGTGCTTTTACCGGTGCTGACAAACGCCGGCTCGGCCGGTTCGAACAAGCCCACAAGGGAACCTTGTTTCTGGATGAGATCGGGGATATGCCCCAACCGCTGCAAACACGATTGCTGAGGGTTCTGGCCGAGGGAGAGTTTTTCCGGGTGGGCGGTCAGACATCGATAAAAGTTGACGTCCGCGTGCTGGCGGCAACACATCAGGACCTCGAAGCAAAAGTAGCACGTGGAGAGTTTCGTGAAGATCTCTTTCACCGGCTGAACGTCATCCGGATCAATGCGCCACCATTGCGGGAAAGGCGCCCGGATATCGCCACGCTGCTCGAGCACTACTTGAAAGTGGCGGCGGCAGAAATGGAGATCCAGCCCAAGTCACTGAGTGCCCGCGCACTTGGTTTGTTAACCAACTTTCGCTGGCCCGGTAATGTTCGGCAACTGGTCAACGCCTGCCGTCGTTTGACGGTGCTGGCGCCCGGACGCGAGATTCGTGAACAAGACATTCCTGCCGAACTCGGCGGCGATTTTGGCCGCAGCAGCAATGATGTCGACTGGCAGGAAGCTTTGGCTTTGTGGGCCGTGCAACAAATCGATGCCGGCCGGCTGGATGTTCTCAAAAACGCGCTGCCGGAGTTTGAGCGCACGCTCATTCGCGCGGCCCTGGCGCACACCGGAGGCAAACGGCAAAAAGCTGCAGAACTGCTGGGCTGGGGTCGCAATACGCTGACACGAAAAATCAAAGAACTCAATCTCGGCTAGCCAGGCCTGCCTCGGGGTAATCCGGTGTTCTGTGCCGGGTCGATGCCGCCTTGTTGTCAAAAACTCAACGCAGAACTGGCTTTACATAATATTC
>JABDLQ010000309.1 GCA_013002925.1 Gammaproteobacteria bacterium
GTATACACCATTCACAACCTGGCGTTACAGGGTATTCGTCCGCTGACTGACCATAGCTCCGCCTTTACGAGTTGGTTTCCCGGATTGGGCTTTCGATATAATGAAGTCGTAGATCCCCGATACCATGACTGCATTAATCCGATGGCAGTGGCAATTCGCCTGGCCGATAAGATCAATACGGTATCACCAACCTATGCGCTCGAAATTCTGGAGCCCGACGAGCCAGCACACGGATTCTATGGCGGCGAGGGACTGGAGCTGGATTTGCAGGTGGCCGCCCGCCAGGGCCGCCTGGTGGGTATTCTGAATGGGTGTGATTATATGGCGGAGGCCAGCCGTCGCCCGGCATGGAAACTGTTGCGTGATTCAATGCTGGATGCGCTACGCTTATGGATCAGTAACACCACTCATGTTCATTCCGCGCATTATCTCATGCTGACCAGAATTACTGCCCAGTTGCGCAGAAAACCCGCGGCAATTTTTCTGAGCGTTGGCCGAATTACACTGCAAAAAGTCGGGCTGTTTTTGCAGCTGACCAGCTCAGGACGCACGGCTCTCGAGGAAATTCTGGATGGGCTGGGCACCGGCGAGCTGATGGTGTTTCTGGGTAATGGTGACCGCGAACTTGAGCGTGCGCTGACACAGCTGGCAAACAGGCATAAAAACTTTGTGTTTCTAAAAGGGTACCTGGACGAGCTACCGGATTTACTGTATCGCTCGGCAGATTTGTTTCTGATGCCGAGCACTTTTGAACCCTGCGGCATAAGTCAGATGCTGGCATTGCGCGAGTCTGTGCCCTGTGTAGTGCATGGAGTGGGGGGCCTCAAAGACACCATCGATCACCAGCGCACCGGTTTTGTATTCGATGGCGATTCACCAGCAGAGCAGGCGGATAATTTTGTCGAGGCGGTCCGTGCTGCTCAGCTAATGCGATCGACTGAACCGGAGCGTTGGCAAAAAATCTGTGATGCTGCGGGTGCAGCCAGGTTCAGTTGGGAACATTCTGCCCGCGACTACGCAAGAGAGTTGTATGACGACACAAACTCCTGAACAAAAAGCGCAATACATTGCGCTGACGACGGGCCGTCATGCTGACCCGTTTGCACTGCTGGGCCCTCACCGAGAGGGTGACTCGACAGTGGTGCGCACATTTCAACCGCAGGCGGAAAACGTCTGGTTGCTGGCGCAAGATGGCGCACGGTTGGCAAAAATGGAAAAGATACACCGCGACGGCTTGTACGAAGCGACGGTCCCGGGCGCGGTCTCAAGCTATCGTCTGCGGGTGACCGTCTCGGGCAATTCAGAGACCATTGACGATGCTTATCGATTCGCCTCGTTGCTTGGCGAGATCGATCTGCACTTGCTCGGTGAGGGCTCCCATCAAAAACTTTATGAAATGCTGGGTGCCCGGCTGTGTGCGGTGGAGGGTGTATCGGGCACGTACTTTTCTGTGTGGGCACCGAATGCGCAACGCGTGAGCGTGGTCGGGAATTTTAACGATTGGGATGGTCGACGCCATGTCATGCGTCTGCATCGGAGCAACGGCATCTGGGACATATTTGTTCCGGATGTGGCTGCAGGGGCCTATTATAAATTCGAGTTGCTGGATGCCCAGGGCAACATGCTGCCGCTTAAAACCGATCCTTTGGCACATTATTATGAGGGTCCACCGGGTAATGCCTCCCGGGTTTATCAAAGCCACTACCAGTGGAGCGACAAAGAGTGGATGGACGCACGCAGCACCTCCCCGGATCTTGAGCAGGCGATCAGTATCTACGAAGTGCACCTGGGTTCGTGGCGGCGTATGGGGGAGGATGGCGGACGCGCACTAACGTACCGTGAACATGCCAATGCACTCGTCAAATACGTGTCAGACATGGGCTTTACACATATCGAATTGATGCCAGTGACCGAACATCCTTTTGATGGGTCGTGGGGCTATCAACCGATCGGCATGTACGCGCCGACGCAGCGCTTTGGTGAGCCGGATGATTTTCGCTACTTTGTCGATGCCTGTCATCAGGCTGGTTTGGGTGTGATCATTGACTGGGTGCCGGCGCATTTTCCACGTGACGCGCACGGCCTGGCCAGGTTTGATGGTACGGCACTGTATGAACACGATGATCCACGCCGCGGTGAACACCGCGATTGGGGCACGCTGATTTTTAATTTTGGTCGGCGCGAAGTGTCCAACTATCTAATCGCAAATGCGTTGTACTGGATCGATGAGTTCCATATCGATGCATTGCGGGTTGACGCGGTAGCGTCGATGATCTACCTGGATTATTCCCGCGAGGCCGGCGAGTGGTTGCCCAACGAGCAGGGCGGTAATGAAAACCTGGAGGCAGTTGCTTTTTTGCGCAGGCTCAATGAGTTGGTCCATGCCCATGGTGCCATCACGTTTGCCGAAGAATCTACTTCGTGGCCCGGGGTATCGCATCCTGTTTACAGTGGCGGGCTCGGGTTTACCTACAAATGGAATATGGGCTGGATGAATGACACGCTGCGCTATATGAGTGAAGACCCGGTGCACCGCAGTTTTCATCACGACCTGCTGACGTTTGGCCTGGTGTATGCGTTTCATGAAAACTTTGTGCTGCCGCTTTCTCATGATGAAGTTGTGCACGGCAAACGCTCCCTGCTGGGACGGATGCCCGGCGATGAGTGGCAGAAGTTTGCCAACTTACGCACCTATTACGGGTTCATGTTTGGACAACCGGGTAAAAAGCTGCTGTTTATGGGGGCTGAGTTTGCCCAAAGTTCAGAATGGAATCACGATCAGTCCCTTGACTGGCACCTGCTGGAATACGACCTGCATGCCGGGGTTGCCGCGCTGGTGCGCGATCTGAATTTTTTGTATACGGCAGAGCCGGCGCTGCACCAGGTCGATTTTGAAGGCAGCGGATTTGAATGGATTGATTGGCAGGATCGCAATGCCAGTGTTATCGCCTGGATGCGGCGTGCACGTAACGGTGAACATGTTGTGTTTATCAGCAATTTTACGCCAATCGTCCGACATTCCTATGACGTGGGCGTGCCCCAGGTCGGCACCTATAAAACGTTACTGAACACCGACGATAAAAAATATGGCGGCAGCGACATCCAGAATCCGGAACATCTGGAGGCTCGCGAGCATTCGTGCCATGGTCGACCGGCATCGATTACTTTGACATTGCCCCCGCTATCCACACTTGTTTTAAAGCCCGTCACATAAGACCTTCTCGGAGATTGACAAAGCCATGACCGCCACTTCGGACACTCACGCCAGCCGCCAGGGATTCAATCTGATACAAACCCCTAATCTCGAGATGAGCACTGACGCCATTCTTGAGGATCTGACGCATCATTTTAGCCGTACGCTCGGACGTCGCGCGGTGCGAACGAAATCACCATTTATCTATCAGGCTCTGGTATATGCAGTGCGTGATCGGCTAATTGAGCGCTGGAATCGTACCAACGTGGCGATGGAACGCGACGATAGCCGGCGTGTAGGATACATGTCGCTGGAGTTCCTGATGGGCCGGTTGCTCAACAATGCCCTGTTGAATCTGGAATTGTCTGATGCCGCCTCCGAAGCACTCGAGCGTCTGGGAATGCATCTGGAAGATGTTGCCGACTGTGAACATGATGCCGGGCTTGGCAACGGTGGTCTGGGACGACTGGCGGCCTGTTTTCTCGATAGCTGTGCGACGCTGAAATTACCGGTCGTGGGGTATGGGATTCGATATCAATACGGCATGTTTCATCAGCATATTGAAGATGGCCGTCAGATCGAAGAGCCGGATATGTGGTTGCGCCACGGTTTTCCGTGGGAGATCGAACGCATCGAGTTGGCGCAAACGATTCGATTCGGCGGCTTCAGCGACAGTTACACTGACCATCATGGAAACCTGCGTGTGCGCTGGAGAGGCACGCACGACGTGCTGGCGATTCCCCATGATGTCCCGATTCCCGGCTATCGAAATGAAGTTGTCAATACGCTGCGCTTATGGTCTGCGTCCGGCACCAGTGAATTTGATCTGGAAGAGTTTAATGCGGGCGACTACGCAGATGCGGTAGCGGCCAAGAATGCTGCTGAAAATATTACGATGGTGTTGTATCCCAATGCCACCACGGAAACCGGTCGTGAACTACGGTTACGACAGCAATATTTTTTGGCATCTGCGAGCTTGCAGGACACGTTGCGTGACTGGTGCGAACGGCATGGCAGAAATTTTGATGATTTCGCCGCGAAGAACTGTTTTCAGTTGAACGACACGCACCCGGCCGTTGCCGTGGCAGAGCTGATGCGCCTGTTGATGGATGAGTATCACCTGGGTTGGGACGAGGCCTGGGAAATTACCTGCCGAACGATGGCCTATACAAACCACACCCTGTTGCCTGAGGCGTTGGAAAAGTGGTCGGTGTCATTATTTGGCAGACTGCTGCCGCGAATCCTCGACATCATTTATGAGATCAATGCGCGCTTTATCGGTGAAGTAGGCCAGCGCTGGCCGGGCGATGAACAGCGCATTGCGCGCATGTCGCTAATCGAGGAAGGACCTGAGCCAATGGTGAGGATGGCGTACCTTGCGATTGTGGGGAGTTTTTCAATTAATGGAGTTGCCGCATTACATTCGGAGCTGTTACAGCAGGGATTGTTTCGTGATTTTTTTGAACTATGGCCCGAGCGTTTTAATAATAAAACCAATGGCGTGACCCAGCGACGCTGGCTGGCTGCCTGCAACCCGGACCTGGCGCGCCTGATCACCGGAAAAATTGGTTCGAACTGGGTAGTTAATCTCGATGAACTTGAAGGGTTGCGGGCGCATGCCGATGATCAGGCGTTTCAGACGTCATGGCGCAATATCAAATATGCCAATAAATCGCGTCTGGCAAAAGTCATACATAAGCGTTGCCATCAGTCCATTGATCCGGCAATGATGTTTGACGTGCAAGTCAAACGAATACATGAATATAAACGCCAGATTCTGAACGTATTGCATGCGATTCATTTATATGACCGCATCATGCGTGGAGACAACGATGTGGTGCCGCGCGCGATCATCATCGGTGGCAAGGCTGCGCCTGGTTACGTAATGGCAAAAAATGTCATCAAGTTCATCAACAATGTGGCGCGGGTGATCAATCGCAGCTCGTTGACAAAGGATAAACTGCGACTGGTTTTTTTCCCTGATTACAACGTGACTGCCATGGAACTTATCTGTCCGGCAGCCGACTTGTCCGAACAGATTTCAACTGCCGGCAAGGAGGCCTCAGGGACGGGCAACATGAAATTTATGATGAACGGGGCATTGACAATAGGCACGCTGGATGGTGCCAACGTTGAAATTCGAGAAGCCGTGGGCGAAGAGCATTTCTTTTTGTTCGGCCTGACCGTCGATGAGATTGCAACGCGCAGAGCAAGCTATGACCCATCGTCCATCATTGCCGCCGACCAGGATTTCTCGCGCGTGATGAAGCTGTTGGAAAGCTCACATTTTAATCAGTTCGAGCCGGGTGTGCTGGATCCGATCATTCAGTCGATTCGAAACCCGCACGATGAGTGGATGACGGCGGCAGATTTTCGCAGCTTTGTTGATGCACAATCACGGGTTGAAGCGGTGTACAAAGATCCACAGGAGTGGACTCGCAAGAGTATTTTAAACACGGCGGCGTCGGGACGGTTTTCGACTGATCGGACGATGCGCGACTACAATAACGACATATGGCAGCTCACCCCGATAGATCCCGACCGGGCATGATGCTCAAGGGGAGCTCGGACTCGCTCGGTGCCAACTGGGTGGGTACCGGCGTAAATTTTGCACTGTACTCGGATCGTGCCAGTGCCGTCGAGCTGTGTTTGTTTGCAAACGATGGTGAGGCTACCGCACGGTTTGAATTGCCCGAATGTACTGATGGCGTGTGGCACGGTTTTTTACCGGACTGTCAACCCGGTCAGCATTACGGCTATCGCGTACACGGCGAGTTCGCACCCGATAAAGGCCTATATTTTAACGCACACAAGCTGCTGCTCGACCCTTACGCCAGACAGTTAAGTGGACCGTTGATCTGGGATGCTTCTTTGCATGCGCAGCAGACCTCGGGTTCTGTGCGTGGCAAATATCAACCCAACTTGCAGGATAGTGCCGAATATATGCCGAAAGGCGTGGTCGTGGGGCCGGCAAAGACATTGTTGCGGCCGCGTCCGGTGATTGCGTGGGAAGATACCCTGCTGTATGAACTCAACGTCCGTGGCTACACAATGCGACATCCGGCCGTGGCGGAAATTGATCGGGGCCGATTCTCCGGGTTGGCGGTAAAGGAAGTGCTGGCCTATCTAAAAGCTCTGGGTGTGACTGCAGTGGAGCTGATGCCATGTCATGCTTTTACCGATGAACATTTTCTCATTGAA
>JABDLQ010000355.1 GCA_013002925.1 Gammaproteobacteria bacterium
TCTATGACCTCCGCGACGTCGCGGCAGGATTGGTTGATATCTTCGGTGCCTGCCAGCGGCGCGCCGGGATCGATGTCATACCAGCCACGCATTTCTGCGCCGCCATTGATAGTTATCGGTCGTACCGGGGCATTCGGAAAAACGAAGCGTAACGGCTGGCGTAGTTCGAGCATCGGCACAATCGGTTCAAAATCCGTGGCGTCGGCGCCTAAGCCGTGCATCCAGATGACGGTACCGACCGGATTAGCACCCGTTTCGGTGCTGATACATTCAAGCATCTGAAGTCTCTCTAAAAAATCTAAGAAAGACCTTATGTCGGGCTATCTTTGAGTGCAAGTTCCAGGATAATGCGCGGCATGGATGACGGCCTAGATCGAGAAGTAAATAAAGACCTGACCAGGCTGACCCCAGCCCTGCGTTTTCTGCGACCCTATTTAAAACAGGTATGCATCGCCAGCCTTGCGCTGATGGTGACTTCGGCGGCCACACTTTCAATTGGTCAGGGTCTGCGCATGGTCATTGACGAAGGCTTTGCCAGCGGTCAGGCAGACGTATTGATAGATTCCCTGACGATGTTTGGCATCTTCATGCTGGTGCTCACCATTGGCACCTTTGTGCGTTTTTACTTTGTCTCCTGGGTCGGCGAGCGCGTCAGTGCGGATATTCGCCTGGCTGTGTTTGCTCACCTCATACGGCTGCATCCGGGGTTTTTCGAAACTAACGCGCCGAGTGAGATCCAATCCCGGATCACTACCGACACCACTCTATTGCAGACGGTAATCGGCTCCTCGGTCTCAATCGCGTTACGCAACCTGCTGATGTTTATCGGTGGGCTGACTCTGCTTTTTATCACCAATGTAAAGCTTAGCCTGATTGTGCTCGCCAGTGTGCCACTGGTGGTGTTTCCAGTCATTCTGTTCGGCCGCCGGGTGCGTCAGTTGTCGCGTACCAGTCAGGACCGGCTGGCGGATGTCGGCAGTGTCGCTGGCGAGTCGTTACGACATATCAAAATTGTCCAGTCCTTCAATCACCAGGGTCAGGATGAAGCGAAATTTACCAACCGGGTGAATCAGGCATTTGATGTGTCGATTCAGCGCATCCGGCAGCGCTCGTTGCTGATTGCGATCGTCATGTTGTTAGTGTTTGGTGCCATCGCGACCATGCTCTGGGTCGGGGGGCAGGACGTGCTGTCCGGCGCCACCAGCGCGGGTGAGCTTGCCGCGTTTATTTTTTATGCCTTTATCGTTGCCGGTTCGGTTGGTGCGATCAGTGAAGTGCTCAGCGACCTGCAGCGTGCCGCTGGTGCCATGGAAAGACTGATGGAGCTCATGGCGTCGCCCAGTGAGATCGAGGAGCTCGCCAGCCCCCAGCCACTGCCCAGGAGCGATGTGGAATCGGCCCATGCAGGTATCGTGTTGAGCGTCGAAAACTTGAGCTTTCGCTATCCGACCCGGCCCGACGCGGCGGTGTTGAGCGACATATCTTTTCAGGTGCAACCCGGCGAGATGGTAGCGGTGGTTGGCCCTTCCGGGTCGGGTAAGAGCACCCTGTTTGATTTGCTACAACGTTTTTACAACCCGCAAGCCGGCCGGATTCGCTTCAATGGTGTTGATGTTACCGAGCTTGCGCTGGCCGATGTACGTGGTTGTGTGGGTTTTGTGCCCCAGGACCCGGTGATGTTTTCAGGCACCATTCGTGACAATTTGACCTACGCCAATGCCACTGCCTCCGATGAGCAGATAACTGCCATGTTGCGGGTGGCCAATGCTGATCAGTTTATTGCCCAACTGCCCGACCAACTCGAAACGCGGGTGGGCGAAGATGGTGTCGGTTTATCTGGGGGGCAACGTCAACGTCTGGCCATTGCGCGGGCGCTTTTGTCTAACCCGTCAATCCTGCTGTTAGACGAAGCAACCAGTGCGCTGGATGCTGACAGCGAACATCAGATCCGCCAGTCGATTGAAAGCCTCAAGGGACAGATGACGATCATGGTAATTGCCCATCGTCTGTCGACGGTACGACAAGCTGATCGAATTCTGGTGATAGAAGATGGGGTGCTGGTCGATACCGGCAGTCATGAGCAACTGCTGACCAGTAGTGCGCTGTATGCACGCTTTGCAAAGATGCAGTTTGCTGCCTAAAACAGGCCCAGCTGCAGGTCGGTGGGTGGCGCCTGCAATTTTACGCCAACACCAATCAGGCGCACCGGCTTCTGGCCGCGTTGCCAGGCAACATGCAGCAAATCGAGGAAGTCAGCCAGTACCGCAGTACGTCCCTGAGTCGCGGCAGTGGTGGTTTCGAAGCCGGCGAAACGAACCTTGATGGTGCGCGCGGTAATGCGTGTCTCACACTCCGCGCGACTGATGCGCTCTTCGAGTTCTGCTACCAGACTGGTCAATTGCGCGGCACAGGCAGCAAAGTCGGTCAGGTCCTCGGCGTAAGTGCGCTCGGCTGACAAAGACTTGCGCACTCGATCTGTGCGCACTTCACGATCGTCGATGCCGCGACTCAATTCATACAGCCGATTTCCAAACTTACCGAAAAGTCGAACCAGCTCCGGCAGTCCGTGGCGTTGCAGGTCGGCGCAGGTGTGAATCCCTAAACGCTTCATTTTTTCGGCGGTAACTGAGCCGACCCCAAAAATCTTGGTAACCGGTAGTTGCGCTACAAACGCTTCTACTTCGTCCGGCGTGACGGTGTACTGGCCATCTGGCTTGTTCCAGTCAGAAGCAACTTTGGCGAGAAATTTCACCGGCGCGATGCCGGCGGAGATGGTGATGCCGACAGTTTCGCGCACCCGAGTGCGAATTTCAGAGGCAATAAGGGTGGCGCTGCCCTGCAGTACCTCGCATGCGCTGACGTCGAGAAAGGCTTCATCCAGCGACAGCGGTTCCACCAGTTCGGTATATTCTCGAAAAATCGCCTGTACCTTAGCGGACTCGGCTTTGTACTTAGCCATATTGGTGGGAATAACGACCAGGTCTGGACACAACCTAACAGCCTGGCTCATAGGCATGGCCGAATGCACGCCGTACGCACGCGCATTGTAGTTGCAGGTCGCCACAACTCCCCGTTTGTCGGGTTGCCCGCCAACCGCAATCGGCAAATCTTTGAGACTGGGGTCGTCGCGCATTTCCACCGAGGCAAAGAACGAATCGCAGTCGCAATGAATGATTTTTCGCATGTTGCCAACCCTAACGCAACACGTCGGGTGATTAAATTCGGTTTTAACGTGGCAGGTGCCGGGTCGATTGGTTTAGAATCCGCGCCAAAGAATAACAACACTTTTTGGGGCAGCTTATATGGGACCACTTTCAGGATTTCGTATTATTGAGCTTGCGGGCATTGGTCCGGGACCTTTCTGCGGCATGATGCTTTCTGATATGGGTGCTGAAGTGATCCGGGTTGAGCGGCCGTCCAAGGCCACCACTGCACCGAAAGACGTGTTACAGCGTAATCGTCGTTCCATCGCCCTGGATCTGAAAAGCCCGGCAGGTGTGGAAACAGTTTTGCGCTTGTGCGAATCAGCAGATGCGATTTTTGAAGGCTTCCGACCAGGCGTCACCGAACGGTTGGGTTTAGGGCCAGAGGACTGTCAGCAACGCAATAAAAAACTGGTGTACGGCCGCATGACCGGCTGGGGCCAGGAAGGGCCGATGGCGAACGCAGCCGGCCATGACATTAACTACATTGGTCTGGCCGGGGCGCTGCATGCAATTGGTCGGACAGGTGAGAGACCGGTACCACCCCTGAAC
>JABDLQ010000358.1 GCA_013002925.1 Gammaproteobacteria bacterium
GCTCCAGTAGTCGTGCACCCATCTGAATTGCCGAGACATCGTTCGGATGAGTTTTTAATACACGGTCACAATAGGTCAGTGCCGTTTCCGTGTGGCCACGTGCGCCGTGAATTTCAGCCAGCAGGAGATTGGTGCGCGGGTCCTTGTCGTCCTGTTCGATGGCACGCGTGGCAATGGTCAGCGCTTCACCGGAAACGCCAATGAGCAGGGCAATATGGGCCAGCACCTGCAGCCCGGTTTTGTTTTTAGGGTTGCGCTGCAAAATGGCGACGGCCATTTGGCGGGCCAATGCGTGGTTGCCAGCACGAAAAGTCGCTTCAAGGGTTTGTTCAGGAGTCACGGCGTGATGAATTCCCATACGCTGAAAGTGGAAGATGGAATGATACCTGCAATCCTTTCACGTGTGCGCAAAGCAGAGCGAAGAATGTGACGAAGTTCGTAAGCTGTCCGCCACCGGGCCAGGATTTTTTGTCGAGCAGGCATGTTCGCTGGTACAGATCGCTGGCACAGACCACAGATATGGGGCCCGTACTAACTAACTGAGCAGGCAGTTTGCATTGATGCGCCGTAGATAGACGTGGCATCGTGCGGTTCCCGAAAGTATGGCGTGATTGCTGGCAAGACGCGGTGCAGGGTCAGAAAAGGAAAAGTAATTCGGTCCCGCGCCCCGAATACAAACAGGCCGGAGACAGTATTTCTGTCTCCGGCCTGGAGAGGTGCTCTATCCCACCTGCTTACGCAGGCAAATGAGCGTTCAGCTCACGCGGCGACGTCGCGCTGCAAACAACCCGGCGAGGCCCGTCAGCAATAGCGGAAACGCAGCGGGAATCGGTACAACCGTTGCTTCGGCTCTGAAATCAATAAAACCTGAATCCCAGATGCCGTCGATACTATCCGCTGCATCATCGTAGGATTCAAAAAATTCCAGAACAAGGATTCCATCGGACAGCACAATGTCATTCAATGGGACATCTGCCAGCGTAACGATGCCACTACTGGAATTCGCCTCACCAGTGCCAGGGCCGGTGGTACCGGATACTCCAAGGGTAATTGCATCCGGGTTACCTACTGCGATGTTGACATCCATTTCGCTTAACCACGATGCCCCGACTGACGATATGACAACGTCCCAGCCAATGCCATCAATGGTGACCGAACTGCCGGGTGCTAAACCCAATTCAGCAGCCAGGTCAACTGACAAAACGGTATTATTCGGACTGCCTGCGGCATCCCAGCTTTCTATTCCTGTAACATCGACGCTAACGATTGCAGCGCCGGCCAATGGTGCGGCAAACGCCGCGGATATGCCCAATGCAAGGGCGGTTTTTGTTGAATTCTTCATGAGTGATAGAGCTCCCCGAGTTTTATGATTAGTATTGATTATCTGGACTGGTTTTAGGACCAGTTCTGCACTAAAGCATACAGCAGAAATTCACGCTATATACCCTGATTTAACCACCGTTACTAAATTTTTCTAATGCGCCGTGCTTGATAACCGCTGTTTTTTTCCAACCCGGCGTGCCGGCGGTTGGGGATTATTTGTCGTTGCTGGCTAAGCTTATGGAAATTATAAGGTTTGATGCAATTGATGGAGAATGTTCATGGGAATTCCAGAAGTGAATTCCAGGAGCCACACATACGATCTGGCACAAAGCACTGTTTTGTGACCGGCATAAAACTATAAAAACACATTATGTTGAATACCTTTATTGCGAGGCTTGGTGGCCTGGTGTCCTGTCACCGCGTCTGATGGTGCGGAACATCCCATACAAGCTGATCAGGGCCCAGGCAGCCTCAAGCACCAGAACCGGCAGGTTGAAATGTTCGAACAGGGACACGATGATCATCAGCGCGCCGACAAAATTCAGCACTGAATAGCTCAAACGACTGCTTTGCAAAAGTTCCAGCTGCACCATGAAATACACCACCAGAATAATGGTTGTGCCGGCAAAACCAATGGCGTTGTACACAAGCGACTCCCTGTTGTGAAATTGGAAAGTTTTCGGATGAATTAAACCAGCGATCACAGTGTACCGATTTGGTGAGTCTGTGAGAATTAACGGTATGTGGAGTTTTTTATTGCAGCTGAAGCTGCTTTTATGGACCCGTCTCGATGTCAAAGACATCAGATGAACGCTGTCGGAAAATGACTGCTTGCTGATACCCGTCTGTTTGGATGGGAAATTATTGTGACCCTGGCCTTGATGGTTTATGCGTGCGTCGCTTCTTTTGCCTACTCACAGTTGATGCCGTTCCCACCGGGGGTGCAAAACATCGTTGTGCCTGGACAGGAACGCGGCTGATGTCACCCCGACTAAATTGGCCGCTCGCACAGTAAACCCTGATTCCACAGGAAGCCCTGATCCCAAACGCCCTGTTGCTGCAACGGTAGCCGCGTTTTCGGTTCGATCAGGGGCCGGGCTGTTGCAGGAAATACTCGCTCATAGTGTTGAAATCAAGAAAATTCACGACGCCATCGGTATTGAAATCAGCCACAGGTGTCGCACTGAGAAACAGCGGTATAAAAATCGACACATCCAGAAAATTGACGTAATTGTCATTGTTCAGATCCGGATCACAAGCATTACCATAGC
>JABDLQ010000446.1 GCA_013002925.1 Gammaproteobacteria bacterium
CTGCCACAGATATTGCTTTTGCGCTTGGTGTGCTGGCGCTACTCGGCTCCCGTGTCCCGGTTGCGCTAAAAGTCTTTCTTATGACTCTGGCGGTGCTTGATGACCTCGGTGCAATAGTAATCATCGCCGTTTTCTACACCGGCAACCTGTCTTTTGCGGCGCTTGGCAGCGGCTTGATTTTTGCTCTGGGCCTGGTGATTCTGAATCGCTCCGGTGTGCGCCATACCGGCGCATATATCGTTCTCGGACTGGTGCTGTGGTTTTGTGTATTAAAATCCGGTGTACATGCCACGTTGGCGGGCGTGATTACCGCGTTTGCGATGCCGGGCCGACTGGAACCGAATACACCCGGCTCGCCGCTGGAGCACACGATTCATCATCTGCATCCCTGGGTCGCGTTTGGCATCCTGCCAATGTTTGCTTTTGTCAATGCCGGCATCGTGTTCGATGGCCTTAATCCGTCGATGCTGCTCGAGCCTTTACCGCTTGGCATTATTCTCGGTCTGGTCATCGGCAAGCCACTCGGTGTCATGTTGTTCTCGGCGATTGCCGTATTGTCAGGTTACTGCCGACTGCCCAGCCAGCTAAGCTGGCGTCAGCTTCTGGGCGCAGCCTTTCTTTGTGGTATTGGCTTTACGATGAGTATCTTTGTGGCATCGCTGGCATTTCAGGAAAGCGGCATCGGTTATGCCAGAACTGATCGACTTGCAATTATCATTGCATCGCTGCTGGCTGGCGTTGCGGGGTACTTAATTCTGCGAACAGCAAAAACACAACCTGCCGGACCACAAGAGTAACGCAAAACAAATTTTGCAGATTGTCCTTGCGAATTAAATCCACTTTTTCATTCGAAAAAAACCGACCAGCCCCGCCGTTGCAACCAGCATGACCGCACTGGCGATCCAGAATCCGGCTGAATTTTCTATTCCCGGAAGGCCGCCTACGTTCATACCTAGCAATCCGGTTACAAAGGTAAGCGGTAAAAAGATCGCCGCAACGACAGACAGCACGTACATTCGCGTATTTTGCTCCTGAGCCATCTGGCTGAGTATTTCCTCCTGCAACACAACCGCACGCTCGCGCGCCAGATCAAGGTCTTCAAGATAGCGAGTAATTCTATCGGCTTCTTCGCGCAGTCCTCGAATCTCGGTGTCTTTTAGTAATGATCCGGGCTGTCGGTACAAGCGGTCCAGCGCATCGCGCTGGGGCGCCAAAAAGCGGCGGACTGCGGCCATTTGCCGACGTAAAAGTGCCGTGCGTCGACGAACCTGAGAATAACCGAGTTCCTCGAGCTGTTCTTCATTTTCCTCAAGACGATCCTCAATGTTATTAACAAATTCGCCGATCCGATCGGCTAATTTTTCAATCAGGCTCACCAGAAACGCACCGCTTGTACGCGGCCCTTTACCAGAGGTAAGATCCTGATGCAGATCAGCCATGGACAATAATTTGCGCCTGCGTGAACTGATGATGCGGCCTGACTCCAGCCACAGGCGCACGGAGACCATGTCTTCCGGATCGGCGCCAGGATTCGAATTGACGCCTCGCAGCACAACCAGCAGTCCGCTGTCCAAACTGATGGCTCTTGGCCTCGTTTCCTCCGCGTTGAGCACATCGACGATCTCAGGCGCCAGTCCAGGTACATTTTCCACCCAACGTCGACTGGCCTTATCGGTAGCATCAAGGTGTAACCACTCGATATGTCCTTCGGGCAGCGTGCGGCCGGACTTCTCGGGTGACAGGGGCGCTCCATGACCCTCTCCGTCGAGTTCCAAATGCACTAAAAACTGACTGTCCCCGGCAACGTTATTCATCTGTCATTATCTCCCGAAAGACGAATCTCCAGTGGTTTACGTGTATCGAGGTGCACGTCGCGCTGTGGAAACGCGACGATGATATCGTTGTTGGCAAACAGATCCGCAATGCGAAAGCGAATCTGGCTGCGAATTTCGCGCATTGCCTTTTCTCCAGCAACGTCACACCAGAAGTACGCTTCAAATACAAGAGCGTTATCGCCAAAATCCTCGAAAATAACGCTGGCCGGTGGATCAGAATTGACCTCGTCCTGTTCCGTGACCGCCTGCAAGATCAGCGTTGCGACGTGATCGACGGGGGAACCGTACTCGACGCCCACACGCAGAGTCGTTCGAATATGCTGGTCAATCAGTGTCCAGTTGACCACAGTTCTTTCCAGCAAGTGGCTGTTTGGCACCAGCATATGCACCCCATCGGTTCGGCGGATGCGTGTCGAACGCGTGCCAATATATTCAACGGTTCCCTGGGATCCGTCAATCTCGACGAAGTCGTCAATGCGAATCGGCCGCTCGGCCATCAAGATCCAACCGCTGATGAAGTTGTTAATAATGTTTTGCGCGCCAAATCCCAGTCCTATGGCAATTGCACCAGTTGCAAAGGCAAACGCGGTTAGTGGAATGCCAAATAGCCCAAGGATAGCCAAAGCCGTCAGTGCGAGAACGATGAAAAAGGTAATCCGTTTGATCGTGTGTACCGAGTCGGGTCGCAAACGGGAACCCGCCAGCCGGCGGGCTAACAGATAACCGGCAAGCCGGCTCAGTAAATATGCAACCAGAAATATACTCAGAGCGATAATCAACCGACCGGCAGTGATTACCTCGAAACCAGGAATTGCCAAAAGTTCTTTGTTCCAAAATTCCATGCCTGTTCCAGACGCATATTCGACCAAGACTTCATCCAGCGTAGCATCAACTGGCTGCATTTATTATTGGAACTTTCGATATGACTTACGTAAGCGCGGCTTTGACTCGGGTCGCGCAAATACGATGGCGCGATGCGCAACCGATTCAAATACATTCATCCGGCCGGTTACTATTAATCTTCCAATCAACGCATAATGTGCAGCCCTTTCGAAAGCGACCGGTTTTTACGGCCGATTCATTTAAGACACCTGATACATCATGCTGATTTTATTGAGAAATGCACTCACCTTTGCTCCGGAAGCTCTTAGTTTAGAGGATGTTTAGATCGGTGGCGGCGAGATTCGCGTATAACAAGAATAAACGATATTCCCCGAGTATCGCTTGCGCTACCGGTTTACGCCACGGAGAAGAATCTGATCGATTTTTATTAGTGACCTGTTAAGTCCGGGTGGGCTAGCGCGATACGTGAAGCCTAAAACCGGACTGCGTGCAGAGAAATGACACGGTCAGCCGGTGCCAGTCCAAACGTTACCCCACGCTCGTCGTAACAGGCATCAGAATAGTATGGTCAAGCTTGTCGGAAACAGTCCGGAAGGCCGCGCACGAGGTTCGTTAGCCGATTGCTGGCGGCGCTTTCTCTTCAGGTGATCGAGAATTCGGGCGATGACGTCGGGATCTTCGATGCACGCAATGACGTGCATGGATGCACTAATGTCACGGGAGGCAGGAAGCCGGGAGTGACTGATTCTGACTGCAGCCCCGCACTGCTCGCAGACGTGAATGTTCTGGAAGAAAACCACCCGAGCAGAGTAATTTATCTGACTACACCTCGTGTTCTTCCATAAAAAAACCAAGGACTCACGTCGATGGGGGTTCTCTTATTTAAGAGCCCGGCAGTGCTTCCTCTCACATGGGGAAACTACACACAACCATCGGCCCCTGGGTATACATAATAGTCATCTTCACTTCCGGGTTCGAAATGGGATCGGATGGTTTTGACACGCTCGCCGCCAGGCAAACCGGTTCAAGAAAAGGGGCCAGGGTGGTTTAGAGATCTAATTAAAAGACAAAAAGCGGGCAACGTATCTCAAATCGTGGCAGGGGAAGACTTGCTCTCTACTTGAAATAAACCTGACACCTTTTTTCCTATGCAACGGCGAACGCCAGAAGGATCGAATATGCTGCGTGCATCAGCCGGTGCCTTCCGCATTTGGTTTCTGATGATCCACCGACACTCAAACTCAATTGCCCCTTGAAAGTGATTTGCATACGCCCCGAGGTGTAGATTACGTGGTTACAATGAGCACTAACCAGTTTATTATCTCTATGTGATAATCGTTCAGCGTGCTTATTCAGGCCGACTGCCCTTTTTTGTCAATCAGCGGCAACCATCATGCAACCAAACGCCCCTCATTCTTCTGCCACGACAAGCCATGGTTCGCGTTTTGGAAGCACCATTCGCCGTTTTGTAAAGCTCGAAAGCAGCGGGGGTATCATCTTGATGATCGCCACTGTCTGCGCAATGCTTGTAAAGAATTCTCCGCTTTCAGATTTATATAGTGGCTTGTTGAATTTGCGCGGTGTAGTCAGTATTGGTGAACTTGAAGTCGCCAAACCGCTGTTTCTTTGGGTTAACGACGCCTGGATGGCGGTATTTTTCTTTCTGGTTGGCATGGAGATCAAACGTGAAATGCTGTACGGCTATCTCGCTGATCGCAGTCAGCTGGTGTTGCCTGCAGCGGCGGCTACCGGCGGCATGGCCGTTCCTGGTCTGATTTATTTTGCTTTGAATCACACTAACCCTGAAACCGCGGCCGGCTGGGCAATCCCCACTGCCACAGATATTGCTTTTGCGCTTGGTGTGCTGGCGCTACTCGGCTCCCGTGTCCCGGTTGCGCTAAAAGTCTTTCTTATGACTCTGGCGGTGCTTGATGACCTCGGTGCAATAGTAATCATCGC
>JABDLQ010000479.1 GCA_013002925.1 Gammaproteobacteria bacterium
ATTTATTGCACAAAGAAGCCCGCGAAGAATGGGACGAGCTTGATGACACATGGCACAAGTTGCGGGTCAAAGTAAACGATGTCGCTGAAGAAAGTGGCGAAGTCGGTAGTGACGTGTTTGCTGCGATCAAGCTACTGGGCAATGAAGTAAAAACCGGTCTAAAACGCATCAAGCGCACGCTGTAAACAGAGCGGCTCAGACCCGATCGGGCACCTGGCGTACGATCGGATTGAAACCGATCGGTGACGGTCCACATTCGGTCGTCATTGTGCATCACTCAATCTGTCCGGGCAGGACCCCTACCCGGCCAATCAAAAATTGTGTGAAACCTTTTTTTGTGGAAGCAATACCTCTGTGTAAGCAATACTGCTGTGTAAGCAATATTTCTGTGGGAGCGGCTTCAGCCGCGATTGCCGGAACTTGAGGCTGCATCATCGCGACTAAAGTCGCTCCCACAGGAGCATCGCAACTGTAGCCACGCCCGGTCTGAGGCTGCATCATCGCGGCTGAAGCCGCTCCCACCGCGGTTTTCAATTTCCACCGCGGTTTCCAATTCCCACCGCGGTATCTTAATACCCACAGGGGCATCGCATCCATAACCACTCCTGCATAATGCTTTTACATAATATTTGTATTGGTGAAATGCTTTGCTGTAAAGCCACTAAAACACCTGTTTCGTGCGCAATTCTTATTCGGATGACATCCTCACTCCATGCAACTGTGGTACCTTTTTAGCGACAAGAACGTGGGTCGGCAATGACCCTTAAAACAAATAATAAGGAGTTGTGATGAAAACATCGAAACTATTAACGTGTTGGGGGGCAACACTTTTTACTGCCGCATTACTGAACGTCAACGCCTCCGCCCAGGATCCGACTAACTGGGGCACCTGGGCGGCAACTGGTACGCTCAATTGCATTTCAGCGGACTGCAGCGGCGGCGGTGTTTCCGGAGGTGATGCGGCAATTGGACCTGAGGACGACCAGGTGGAGGCTACACCGGCTACCAGTACCATCATTAATCCTCTGGGAAATGCAACCTCCCTTGCTGGTTTTACCACAGCGGCCCCGGGACTTGAGGTATTCCAGATTTCAGGTGACGGCACCAGCGTGCCTGGTGGCGCGTCGCGAGCAGAAGGCGCTGCACTGGCCTTTTATCGCTACAGTGGACCAACCACTTCAGTGACAGTGACCGCCTCGTTATCCAGCACGTTCAGCGGACCGTTATCTGGGGAAAACAGTAATCTCGATGGTATTTACGGTGCTGTGCGAGTTTTTACAGATCCCGACGACATAATGGAAATCGATTTGTTCGATGAAGGTGCGCGTCTTTTCTGTCTCGGTGAATGCTACATTCCGGATTTCGAGTTAATTGTTGAGATCAATACGGGTGTGGACATCCCCTCGGACAGCGCATTACTTACGCTCAACGACGGCGACGGTTTTTATTTGCAAGGCTATATGAACCTGGGTGCTGCCGGTGGCGGCATCGTTGCAACTACTGGAAGTGGTTTCACCGTGTCGTTCAGTTCGACTCCAGGATTGACTTCAGTGCTGCCCGCTGGGTCGAGCGCACCGGATGCCGATGGCGATACAATTGCCGACGCAGTGGACAACTGCACGTTTGTAGCAAACTCCGATCAACGTGATTCAAATGGCGATGGCCACGGCAATGTCTGTGATTTTGATTATAACAATGACTGTGTCACCAATTTCATGGATCTGCCGACATTTGCAAACGCATTTGGATCTTCAACGGGAGATGCAAACTTTGACGATGACGTTGATCTCGACGGTAATGGTGTGATTAATTTTCTGGACCTGGGGGCTGCGCCGAATAATTTTGCGGGAGCTTTTACCAATCCACCGGGACCCAGTGCTGTTCCATGCATTCTGCTACCGTAATCTGCACTTGACCTGAAGCATAAAAGCCTCGCTTCGGCGAGGCTTTTATGTGCGGCATTGATGCAGCCAAGCAGAATCGACACCATTATGGACCCGGTAACCGTGGCTGTTTGATTGTTGCTAAATTGCAGAGGTCATTGTGGTGCACCGTAGTGTGACCGTTTATGCTGACAATGCCTGAATCATTCGGTACCCGACTATTTTCTATCAGGCCATGTACGCGTAATCAGAAAATGTTGCAGGACTGTTGTGCCTGTAAGAACAGGCAGAGTCCAGGAAGGCCGAGTCCATGACATGCAGTATCCGGTGCCAGCGCGGTAACAACCTTGTCACCGCCCTTAACAGGTGCCCTGGCAGAACCTGTGGGCCAGCCAGGGCTGTACGGACAGACGATTTTCCGCGCTATGACCTGACGGTTTCAGTTTGGCAACACATATTTATGCGCCCACTTTCATCGGTCCCTGCCATTGGTAGACAATGACGGCGAGCAGCGCGACGATACCAAGAACTGGCGCGACGGTGAAACCGGCGATCAGGGGCAATGGCATCAGGAATGCAGCGATTACCGCCACGAGCACACCCATCAGTGCTTCGCCTGTGATCAGACCCGAGGCCAGTAGCAAACCGGTGTTTTCACGCTGCTGCTGAGTCTCTTTCGATGCTGCTGCGGAGCGTCGTTTGACCACCCAGGCCAGCACACCCCCTATAAAAATCGGTACTGACAGACCCAGCGGCAAATAAACACCAACCGCGACGGCCAGCACCGGAAAACGAAACGACGAACCGCGCGCCTCCTGTACCCTGTCCAGAATTATGAGCGCAATTGCCAGCGCAAAACCAATAAAAATAAACACCCAGTCGATCCCTGCGCCAAAGATACCGCTGGCCAGCGCCTGCATCAGTCCGGCTTGCGGGGCAGCCAGAAACTGGGCATTAGGGTTGACCGGACTGGGTCGGCCGAGGCCATAACCGGCATCGAGAACCTGTAGAATAAATGGAATGATCAACGCGGCAGAGACCACGCCCACGATCTGAAACGCCTGTTGCCGCCAGGGCGTAGAACCGACGACATGGCCACATTTGAGATCCTGCATGTTGTCCCCGGCAATCGCAGCCGCTGAACAGATCAAACCGGCCAGGTAGATCACGGCAATGGGTCCAAGCGTCGCGGCCAGACCTTCATTGCCCATGATCTGTAGCAGCAATAATGCCGACACCACAACGGTGGCGATAGTGACGCCCGAGATCGGGTTGTTGGAACTGCCGACCAGGCCGGCCATGTAGCCGGCAACGGACGCGAAGATGAAACCGAAGACCAGCATCAGCA
>JABDLQ010000009.1 GCA_013002925.1 Gammaproteobacteria bacterium
AAAGAAAATCGTGATGTTTATACCCAGGCGACCGTGATGTTTTTTATGGAGCATTTGTAGGTAAAATTATGGGGTGCTGATCTGGGGTTAAAGTCTGCCCGGGTCCATTTTAAAGCACCATTAGAAAACCATAACGAACCGTTGTTCAGGATAACACCCGGTTGTCTGCACACATCGGTTCTCCGATATTGGGGGTCGTTCCGAAACACGTTTCCCGGTGCTGCGTATCACGTGAAAATGAACGACACTGCTCGTGTACTGAATGAGGAAGGAAACTGGCGGACTTGAATCCTGTGGTCCCGGGTTGAAAGAAAAAAAGCAACCGGGCAGACTTGACCCCTTCGATCTGTCGCGAATATCGCAGTACAGAACGAACGCGATAACGATTTAGAGATTTTCTTGTGGAGCACGATGAAACCAGAAAACCAGGCTGAGGTAGAATCCGGACACCGCACATTCGGTCAGGTTTTTGGCGGATTCTTCAGGGACCTCTTGAGCGGCATACTTCGGGATTTGCTCGTTGTAGTCATCGTTTTTATTTTAGCTACTGGAATATCGGCACTGGTATGCCTTTACTACGGCCTGCCACTGCAACTGTCGCTGATTGGTGGTTTTCTCGTCATCGGCGTGTTTTTATTTCTGCATTATCACGCATAGGTACATCAGCAGGAACATCGGGGAATCAACTGGACCCCTCTAAACGTTACGGGGCGCTTACGAGTCCAGAGGTACCACGGCCGCGGGGATCAGCGCCGGTTAATACTCTATCGTTTGCGTACCAAATGACCTGCAAATCACCAAAAACCCAGGGGTGCGGCTCAGCGCGATAGCCGCGCTGCCCCAGCACGTTGATAGTCTCGTCATCCAGTGGCACGCCAGGACTGAAAGTGATGAGATCCGGCGGGAGTAACTGGTGATGAAACCGCGACGCAGCGACTGCTTGCTGTGGAGTCATACCAAAATCCAGAATGTTGACGATCGCCTGAAATACCGAAGTGAAAATTGTCGAGCCACCCGGCGTGCCAACCACCATACTGACCTTGTTGTCACGCAATAGAATCGTCGGCGACATTGATGAGAGCATGCGTTTGCCCGGTGCGATTGCGTTGGCTGAATTCCCGACCACACCATAGAAATTGGGCACGCCGGGTTTGGCGCTAAAATCGTCCATTTCATTGTTCAGCAAAAAGCCGGCCCCTTCTACCACCACACCGCTGCCGAACCAGCCGTTCAGGGTATAGGTGTTAGACACCGCGTTACCCCACTGGTCGACCACAGAAAAATGCGTGGTGTCATGTGCTTCCAGTCCGGGGGGTACACTGGCAACACTCGAGATCGATGTTGTGTTTACCGCTGCAGCACGCTTGCGCAGGTAAGACGGATCGATCAGTTTGTCGATAGGCACGTCGACAAAGTCGGGATCGCCAAAGTACTCGGCGCGATCGGCGAACACCCGCTTTTCCATCTCTGCAACAAGATGGATGTATTGCGGTGAGTTATGCGCGAGCCCTGTAAACGCATCAGCCAGGTAATCCTTCATATGCAACAGTTGAATCACCGCAAAGCCACCCGAACTTGGCGGCGGTGCCGAAACGAGCTGATAACCACGCCAGGGGGTGGCCAGTGGTTCACGCCAGACAGCCTTGTAACTGGCCAGGTCGTTAGCGCTGATCAGACCGCCACCGCGCGTCATTTCTGCGGCAATATGCGTCGCGGTTGTACCGCGATAAAATCCATCGGCACCCTGGCGCGCTATACGCCCCAGCGTGTCCGCAAGTTCCGGTTGCCGAAACAACACCCCAGGGCGGGCCGCGCCAAAATATGCCGCAAAATTGGTGCGCCCGTCGAATTCATCTTTAAACTCACCAATACGTGCAGCAAGATGCGCAGACATCACGAAACCATCGCGGGCCAGTCGCAACGCGGGTTCCACTAACTCGGACCAGGGTCGGGTTCCATAGCGGCGATGGGCTTCCCACAGCCCCGCTACGGTACCCGGCACGCCGGCGGCAAGATGACCGACCAGGCTCAGATCACTGATGACCTCGCCTGACTCATCCAGATACATATCGCGCGACGCCGTGCCCGGTGCAGTTTCGCGATAATCGAGAAAATCGGAACGGCCATCCATGTACACCAGCATGAATCCACCGCCGCCGATGTTGCCCGCCTCCGGATAAGTCACCGCGAGTACCAGGGCGCTTGCGATTGCTGCGTCGACAGCATTGCCACCTGCCTGCAAAATATCCTCCGCGACCTCTGCTGCATAGGAATCTGGCATCGCGACGGCCGCTGACGTCGCAGGTACTGCCGGGTCTGGCAGTTGCGACGTGCAGGCGGTCAGGCCAACGAGGAGCACAATCAGTGCGAAAACGGTACGCATTGGGCCAATCTCCTGATAAGACGAGGTATTTGGGCCACACAATATAGCAGCGATGCCGCCGATGGGGTCAAGTCTGATGGCGCGCACGTGGCTGGGCGTTTATACTGCCGATCCGCAAACGCGGCTATTTTGAACTGTATTGGAGAAAATTGATGACCTTGATGGTTGGCGACAAACTGGTTGTAAGCATGCACTACACACTGACCGATAACGACGGCAAAACGCTGGATACCTCAGACGGCGCAGAACCGCTAACCTATTTGCATGGTGCCGGCAACATTATCACCGGACTTGAGCAGGCTCTGGTTGGCAAAGTGGTAGGGGATTCGCTGCAGGTAACAGTAACGCCAGCTGACGGTTATGGTGAAGTGGTCCCGGAACTCATGCAAACCGTACCGCGTGAAATGTTCCAGGGAGTCGATGAGATCGCACCCGGCATGGCTTTTGAAGCTGAAGGCGAGGGTGGCCAGGTCCAACGAGTGATGGTGCGCGAAGTCAGTGATACAGAAGTTACCGTTGATGCCAATCATCCGCTGGCGGGCATGACGCTGAATTTCGATGTCAGCATCGTCGATATACGTGATGCAACAGAAGAAGAGATCGCTCACGGCCACGCGCACTGAAACGCCGTGAGGCAACAGCAGCCTGACACAACAGGGAATTCAGCCTTGCGCACGACGATTCCAATCGCTTTTCTCACGCTGTTGGTTTTTGCACCGCTTGTATCGGCGCAATCCATTCCGGCAGAGGTCGGTGCAACTGCCGCGAAGCTGCGGGACGCCGCCCTGTCCGAGTCCATCGCCTATGACCTTGTCGAGTCGCTTACGATGGAAGTCGGGCCACGGCTTGCCGGGTCAGCAGGCGATGCCGCTGCAGTGGCCTGGGCTATTGCCAAAATGAAGGAGCTGGGCTTCGAGCGGGTTCATGCGGATCCTGTCGAAGTACCGCACTGGGACCGCGGCACACTGGATGTGCGGGTTACCGCGCCTTATCCGCAACGGTTAACGGCGACATCGCTCGGCGGCAGTCCGGGCACACCCTACGAGGGCATCGAGGGACAAGTAGTGCGCGTGGAATCACTGGCAGAACTGCGCGCGTTGAGCCGGCAACAGCTATCCGGCCGCATCGCTTTTGTCGACCATGTCATGGAACGGCACAGGGACGGCAGCGGTTACAGCCCCGCATCGCGTATCCGGGGTTGCGGTCATGTCGTCGCAGCAGAACGCGGCGCACTTGCAACCATCATC
>JABDLQ010000051.1 GCA_013002925.1 Gammaproteobacteria bacterium
CCCTGTCCAGCGTGGCCTGGTTCACCCACACTGCAAAACCGTGCAGACTGAACAGCACGACCGGGTGATCAGGGACGGCTTCTGTCAACAACGTTTTATCGGGATAACGATTGGCCCAGGCGCCTTCATCCCAGCCGACCCCGAATATCCATTCGCCTTTTTTGACAGTTTTGGCTTTTGCCACGACCAAAGCAACCGCTTCTTCCTCTGTCGCGACGTCGGTAAGATCAACCCGGCTGAGCTTGGCTCCCAGCTCAATAAAATGCGTGTGTGAATCTACCAAACCGGGGATCACGGTGGCACCATTAAGATCAATAACCTCTGTTGTCGCCTGTTGAAGTTTCACGGCATCTTCAGTTGAGCCCACAAAAAGGATCTCGCCGTTGGAGATGGCAACAGCCTCGGCATCGGGGTGCCATTGGGCGTTACGAAATGGCGCGTTGCTCGCAGGTGTGCCGTTCAGAGCAGGCTCATCCCAATTGAGGGTGTAGACGCGGGCATTGGTCAGGATCAGGTCGGCGGTGTTCGGGTTTTCTGTGGTTGTTTTGAGCGCAGAGCACGAGATCAAAAAAACCGGGATCACACCGACAAAACATTTTGCAAACCAGTGCCTGGCACTGACACATTCAAAAATAAAGCGCAGGGTCATGGCAGGCACCTGGAATTTGTATGCAAGACAATGCCGGTTATAACACTATGCCTGTTTGCGTATCAAACGACGCCGGATTGAGAGGGAACATTCTTGCATGTGCTGATGTAACAAGTATTGCATCGCTGCATGCGCGTCGGTCAATCGGGACTCAGGCCTGCCAGTTTTAAATCGGGCACATAGCCATTTCCAGCAGCCACTTTTACTCAGTCCGGGCTGTCTCCACGCCGGTCCGTCCCAAAGCCGGTGATCAGACCTTGCAGAAAAACACGGCAAACCAGAAACTTAGTCCGGCTTCTGCTGTTTCTCACGACAGCCAGGTCATCTGGCGTTTTGGTGCGCGCCATTGATTCAGAACGGATATCACCTTCAGGTTATGTCGACAATAAGTACGATAAATGATTATTTGTGCCCGTTGCGGATAGAAAAAATTTTGCTATTGCCGATTGAATAATTCATTATCTTGCCTCTGTCAGACAGCCGTTGAAGTGCTGTCTTTTATATTCCCAATTACACAATCCGCCATAAGAGAAACCAACTTATGAATATACCTGCCGCCGTACGTCACACATCTTTGAAAAAGTGGGTCGCCGCAATGGCAGACCAGATGCAACCCGATGAAGTGTACTGGTGTGATGGATCACAGGAAGAATACGATCGCATGTGCCAGTTGCTTGTCGATGCGGGCACATTTATAAAACTGGATCCGGAGAAAAGACCCAACAGTTTTCTAGCCCGCTCTGACCCATCGGATGTGGCACGCGTCGAAGATCGCACGTTCATTTGCAGTCTGAGCGAACAGGATGCCGGTCCCACCAATAACTGGATGCATCCGCGGCAAATGAAAGAGACGCTCAAACCCCTTTTTAACGGCGCCATGAAAGGCCGCACAATGTACGTGATTCCGTTCAGCATGGGTCCGCTGGGTTCACCCATTGCCCAGATCGGCGTGCAGGTAACGGATTCACCGTATGTCGTTGTGAACATGAAAATCATGACGCGCATGGGTACGGCTGTCTACGATGTTCTGGGTAAAAAAGGCCCGTTCATTCCCTGTGTGCACACGGTTGGCGCGCCACTCGAACCCGGTGAAAAAGATGTCGCCTGGCCCTGCAATCCGGATGTCAAATACATCGTGCATTATCCGGAAGAACGCGCCATCTGGTCGTACGGTAGCGGCTATGGAGGCAACGCACTGCTTGGCAAGAAATGCCTGGCGTTGCGAATTGCATCAAACATGGCACGCGATGAGGGTTGGCTGGCTGAGCACATGCTGATCATGGGCGTGGAAGAACCCAATGGCACGAAGACGTACATTGGCGCTGCTTTCCCGAGCGCCTGTGGCAAGACAAACTTTGCAATGATCGAGCCACCAAAAAGTTTTGCGAAAAAAGGCTGGAAAGTCACCACGGTCGGCGATGACATTGCCTGGATCAAGCCGGGAGACGATGGCAAGTTGTACGCCATCAACCCCGAAGCGGGATATTTTGGCGTGGCTCCCGGGACGTCCAGGAAAACCAACCCCAGTGCCGTGGAGTCGATCAGGGCGAACTGTATCTTTACCAATGTTGCCCTGACAGACGATGGCGACGTGTGGTGGGAAGGCATGGACGGCGATCCACCGGCGCATGCGATCGACTGGCGTGGTAACGACTGGACGCCGGACAGCGACAGTCCGGCAGCACATCCCAATGCCCGGTTCACGGCCCCGGCCGCACAGAATCCGGTGATCGATGACAAGTGGGAAGATCCAAAGGGTGTGCCCATCAAGGCCTTCGTTTTCGGCGGACGCCGCTCAAACACCATTCCATTAACGTTCCAGGCATTTAACTGGGCCTATGGTGTGTACCTGGCGGCAACCATGGGATCGGAAACCACGGCTGCGGCATTTGGTAAACGCGGTATCGTGCGTCGGGATCCTTTCGCGATGTTGCCCTTTGCCGGCTACCATATGGGCGACTATTTCAATCACTGGCTCAGTTTTGGTCGCAAAATACAGAATCCGCCCCGCATGTTTGTCGTCAACTGGTTCCGGCGAGACGCGGACGGCAATTTTGTCTGGCCGGGCTTTGGCGAGAACATGCGAATTCTGGAATGGATCGTCAATCGTGCGCAGGGTCGCGCCATGGCGGTGGAGAGCCCTATCGGCTGGATGCCTCGCTACCAGGACCTGAACTGGGAGGGCATTGAAGGATTCTCGGAAGCAGACTTTCGCACGGCGATGTCGGTTGACCGCGACGACTGGGACAAGGAGCTTTTGCAGCACGATGAGTTGTTCATCAAGTTATACGACCGCATCCCCAAGGAGATGTTGGCAATCAAGGACCTCACACTATCGGCGATGTGGCGTACACCGGATCACTGGGAGTTGCGTTACGACCCGACTTGAGCGGACGATTGCTGCAACTTTGCGCTCCAATGGACTGCCCCGCTATGTGAGGGGCAGGTCTCGTATTCGTTCGATCCCGGGGGGCATTCAAGCCATATAGCGCAGGTGCTGACACGGTATTCAAGGACGGGGCGATCCGGCTTACCGGTGAGGTTTGCACACCCACCGTAGCCACATATAGCCTAGCAGTCCAGCGCATACAGAGGTCACGATGATGGTCTGTTTTGCAATTTCGAGCAGCGCTGACCCTTCACCGAAGCTCAAGGTTGCAATGAACAGGGACATCGTAAACCCGATACCGCTGAGCATACCGATGCCGACCATGTGACGCCAGTTAAGCGGCTCTGGTAGTGTCATTATGCCCAGCAGCTTGCCGAGCCATACTCCAAGCAGTATTCCTGCGGGTTTACCAAAAAGAAGACCGCAGAAGATGGCCGCGCTCAAGCTGCTGGACCACGCTGCTGTAAAGGCATTGTCTGAAAGTACGACGCCGGCATTCATGAAAGCGAACAGTGGCATCACGATAAAGCTGATTGGTTTTTCGAGCCGCACCTCCCAACGATTCAATGGTGGCGTCGCTTTCTCGGCAACGCGCAAGACGTCGTGAGCAATTGCCTGTTGTTCGGGTTGTTCGAGAATGCTCGCTGTCTCATCCTTGTGTTTGTCTTCGAATCGGCGAATTTTTTGACGCAACAAACCGACAAAAGTCGGTCGTGCAAGCGCTGGTCGTACTGGAGCTGTTATCGCAACGACGACTCCGGCCAGGGTGCCATGCAGTCCAAACTGCATGAAGAGCATCCACAGCACTGCACCAACAATCAGGTAGGGCAGGCCTGACCTGACACCAGCCAGGTTCATGCTCACTAAAAAGCCAACGGTGGCCAGGGTTGGGACCAGTACACTGGTGTCGATGTCAGTAGTGTAGGCAATGGCAATGATCAGAATGGCAGTGATGTCATCGACAATTGCCAGTCCGACCAGAAATGCGCGGGCTGTTGCTGGAATGCGATCACCAAGGAGCAGCAATACCATCAGTGCAAATGCTGTGTCGGTTGCCACCGGAACTGCCCAGCCACTTCTGATTTGTGCCGTATCTCCAAGCGACAGGAACAGCAGCGCCGGAATGACAACACCGCCAACGGCGGCGCACATGACTGACGCTGCGCGTTTTATCTCACTGAGCTGACCGACAAGGAGTTCTCTTTTTAGCTCCAGCCCCAACAAGAAAAAGAACAGTGCCATGAGGCCGTCGTTTACCCAGTGCTGTAACGACATGGCGAAATGACGATCTGCAAGTGACAGGCCAAAATCAATATGCAGAAACTTGAAATATGCAGGTGACAGCGCTGAATTGGCCAGTCCAACGGCGAGGAGCAGTGCCGCCATGAGCAGCCAGGCCGAGGCACTTTGCGCGTTGATAAAATCGCGAAATGGCTCAGTCAGCGTCCGCGTAGTTTTTTCGAGTGGCGCGGTGGTGCGCTCATGGCTTGTCGATGCAAGCTTGTTTACACCAGTTTTGTCGTTGTCGATTGCAGGCCTCCCGATCAGGACTCCGGGTCAGCCACGTTGCGGTCGAGATCGCCTGTGTCAAGCACGGGCGCCGCCTCGAGCTCCTCCGCATCAAGCAGTGCCGCCACACGCTCGAGTGCTGCAATCACCATTGACTGCTCCCACTCTTGCAAATTGTCAAACCCGTGTTCAAAACGGTTTTGCAAAAGGTCGGGAGAATTTTCGCGCGCCGCCTGACCGGCAGGGGTTGGCTCGACCCACACACGCCGACGATCTTCGGTGTCACGCCGTCGTGTGACCAGGCCGGCGTCTTCGAGTTGATTCACCAGTACCGTGACAGTTGCACGCTTCAGGTCGATGGAACTGGCAATGGCACTTGGCAAGGCCGGACCATTGTCGTCAAGATATCGCAACACCAGGAACTGGGACGCGGTCAGTTCCGAGTCCCGAGCAAGAGCCCGTGCGTTCAGTTCAGTTACTCGCAAAATGCGTCGCAGCGCAATGAGCGCCTGGTTCGATCGATTATCCATCAAGACAGGACCTGGGCCGGGGAGCGCTGAGTATGATCCGATTTTTCCGTTGATATTCAACATTCATCAATTTCTCGTGCAATTTAGTTTAATAATCAAAATATAATGGTCTGGATAGGTTTACAGCTATGCTGTAGAAGTATCTCAATAAATATAATATTTACAATAATATATAAATTACTACCAGCTCTCAACATTGAGTAAAACCAATAAACAAAGCCTTGCTTGATTTTTAATAATTAATTAGATAAACTAATTAATTGAATGACAGGTGACCGTTAAAGCAACCTGGATCGCTGCAGATGCGCTGGGACTCCGGTGCATGCTCGCAGCTCGCGGAACCCACCCGGATCTATTGACGCACTCAAGGAGGAAGACAGAACCCATGCTTCATGTAACACAGGACGCTCTGGAGCTATGCGGAGCCATGGTGCGACAATTGGCAACGCAGGCAAATATTAAATGTCTGCGACTGGTCGAGCGCGAAGGCGGTATGGCAATGTCCTTTGAGTTACCTCAAGGTGACGATGAAGTGGTTCAGGACCGGGGTAACGCCGTTCTCGCGATTCCGGAGGGGTTCATGGACGGGAGGTCTGACCTGACGCTCGACGTTGAAGATGACGGGAGATTCATTCTCTCCTGAGATTTTGATGAGCGTGGGGTGTCGGTCCCCTGTTGTTGCATATCTCGCAAACAGGAGAAATTGAAAATGTCATACGAGGCAAACATCAAGAAGGTGCTGGTCGTGCTCAGCCCCGACCTGATCAGCCCAGACAAACCGAAGCAGTCTCCGCTCATACATCGAGCGGTTTCTTTGGCAAAAAACGCCGGCTGCGAACTTGAATTGTTTCATGTCTGTTACGACAGTGGACTGGAGTACCAGCTGTTTCGCTCGAGTGCCGATCTCAAGCGCCGGCGGGAAGCACTGGCCGATCAGGACGCGACGGTACTGGCAGACATTGCAGCGCGTCTGAAAAGTGATGGTATCAACGTGCGTCATGAAGTTCGCTGGGGCAATCCACGCACTGACGCGATACTCAAAAAGATCGTTCAATCCAAACCCGATATTGTGCTCAAACAGGCGCGAGAGCGCAATTATGTCCTCGGCCTGACGTCCAATACCGATTGGGATCTTGCCCGACGCTCACCGGTACATGTCTGGCTGGTGAACGAGGAGGTCGAACACATCGATCGAATCATGGCAGCGATTGGCAACAAGTTTAGCGATCCCGGCGATATTACGACGGCAGTGGACTACGATCTGCTGAAAGTGGCAGGCCTGGTTGGAGATGCATTTGAGGCAGAAATCCACTCGGTAAATGCTTATCAGGTTCCCGAGTTACGCGATCTGGTTCCTGGTATTGAAGGAACAGTCGCGCCGGTAGCGTCCATCGAGGAGCAACACCGGCTCCGCACCAGGATAGTGAGTCAGCACAACAGCTCGGTGCAAGCGCTTGCCCAATATTTTAATATCGCAGATGATCATGTGTATGTTCGTGAGGGGCACCCGAACAAGATCATTCCCCAGGTTGCACAATCCATCGGTGCCGACATGATCGTTATGGGCGCTAACAGCATTGGCCGGCTGGAGCGGCTGATCAGCTCGGTCACAGTTGAGCCGGTAATGGCAGAGACGCACACTGACATGCTGATAGTCAGAGAGCGGGATCTTGCGGTTGTGCCGGATATTGATGAGCGCCCGATACGCGGTGTTCCCAAATACAATCTTGAACATGCAATCACCAATCCGGAGGAAAGTTTCACGTCGCCGTTGGAGGTTGCAAATCTGTCGGACGTCAGTGTCGAACTTCGCAATCGGATCCTGCAGGCGTGGGAGTACGATATTCGAGCCGAAATGACAGAAGAAAACGAAGGCGGGCCGCCAAGAGGTGTCGATGTAAACGCTCTGGACGAAATCTACTCCGCAAAAGCGTTGCTGGAGATGAAGCAGCATAAATCCGGCAACCGCCAGGGTGCATTGCACGGCGCGAGCGGGTAGTCAATCGGTCCGGCACAGCAACCCGTTAATTGACAGGGGTCGTACCACGGTGTGCAAACACACGGGGTGCGACCCCGGTTTTCTTTACCGTCAGGGGGGATAACACCCAGCCACTGAATTACCGGTTATACTGGCTACCGCCTGCATGACTTGGAAAGAATCCTGCATGAAAATTGTCGTCGCCTCGCACAACCCGGTAAAGATCAATGCCGCGCATGAGGCTTTTGCCACGCTGTTTCCCGACACTCCCTTCGAGATGCTATCGGTCGAAGTTGATTCGGGTGTCGGTGATCAACCGATGTCCGATGCGGCGACTCGCGCAGGCGCACGTGCACGCGCAACAGGTGCAAAAAAAGAACGCGCCGATGCTGATTTTTGGGTCGGAATCGAAGGTGGTATTGAAGTCATTGACGATCAGCTCATGGCGTTCGCCTGGATGGCAATCAACGGACCAACTGGCAAGATGTCAGAGGCGCGTAGCACGACATTGCCGCTGCCGCCGGCCATAAAGGAACTTGTTGCCGCCGGCATGGAACTTGGCGAAGCCAACGACAAGGTCTTTGCCACGGTCAATAGCAAGCAGGGCGGTGGCGCGTTTGGCTTGCTGACAGCGGGCTTGCACACACGGCAGAGCGTGTACACCCAGACGCTGGTCATGGCGCTGATTCCTTTCGTTAATCCACTGTACTCGCAGTCCACGCAGAAGTAGGGGAGCACACCGCAATTATTGCGTTTTACGCATCTTGTAATGACACTTTTTTAGGAAACACACATGACAGTACAACATCGAAGGTTAGGCAAACACGGCGTGCTGGTGAGCAATATCTGTCTCGGCACAATGAACTTTGGATGGCATACCTCTGAGAAAGACAGTTTCAGGATCATGGATCGGGCGCTGGAGCTGGGTATCAATTTCTTCGACACGGCCGATGTTTACGGCTGGACGGTCGAGCACGGACATACCGAGGAAATTATCGGACGCTGGCTGGCGCAGGGCGGTGGCCGCCGTGATGCGATCGTGCTGGCCACCAAGGTGTATAACCCGGTCGACCGCAAGGCCAGTCGACCTGAGGTCAACAGCGACGGCTCCAGCTTGAGTGCCTACAAGATTCGCAAACATTGCGAAGGCAGTCTGAAGCGTTTGCAGACGGAGTGCATCGACCTGTACCAGATGCATCATATAGATCGTGCCTGTCCGTGGGACGAGATCTGGCAAAGCTTCGACACGCTGGTCACGCAGGGCAAGACCGTCTACGTCGGCTCAAGTAACTTCGCCGGCTGGGACATCGCAACGGCCTGTCAGGAGGCGGACAAACGCGGGTTTATGGGACTGGTCAGCGAACAGAGCCATTATCATCTTGATAACCGCACAGTTGAGCTCGAGGTCATTCCTGCCTGTCGCCATTATGGTTTGGGTTTACTGCCGTGGAGTCCGTTGGGCGGCGGGTTGCTCGGTGGCGCATTGGAAAAGCAGGAGACCGGGCGCCGTAAAGACGACGAATTTGCAAAGCGCATCAAGGAAAAACGCGGGCAACTGGAGCGATACGAAACCCTTTGCCGTGACATTGGACATCCGCCAGGGGAGGTGGCGCTCGCCTGGCTGCTGCATAACCCGGTAGTGACCGCGCCTATCATCGGGCCACGCACGATAGAGCAGCTCGACAGCGCAGTGCGCGCGGCAGCGATCGAGCTGGATCAGGAGACGCTCAAAAAGCTCGACGACATATTCCCGGGTCCGGGTGAGGCACCGGTGGCGTACGCCTGGTAAGCCGATGGGTGGCGCCAGGACACACAAGGGACACGCCTAAGTCCCGGCAGCAGCGAGCACCGTATCGAGCAGTGCCTGCGTCCGTTCGCTCGCCTGCATCCAGTGTTCGCGCTGGTCGGTATTGCGGGTCAAAGCTGCAAAATCTGTGAACATCAATGCCGGGCCGGATTGCTGTGATGTTATGCGGGTCTCCGCCCCGGCGCTGGTCGACGCGCTGCTGCCGGCGCAGTGGTAACTCGCCGAGTGATCGTCATCTTCACCGACGAAGTTGGCCATGCGCAAGACGCCATCAGCACCCGCAAGATCCAGACCGATGTCCACTGATGCTCCATCGAAGCGGCACTGCCATGACGATTGCATGCCATCATTGAAAGCGAGCGTTCCTTTACCGGCAATAATTACCCCGGTTTCAGGGTCGCGTCGCACCCGCGTGGTGACGTTGCGCGCTGGTCCTGTCGGTGCAAGATATTCCAAAATTGCACGCATGTTGTACCAACCCAGATCGCCGATCGCGCCGAGTGGCTCGAGCGCCGGGTTGTAACGGATGTCGTTACGATCGGTCAACTGGACTAGAAAACGGGTGTCCAGCAACCGCGGTCGGCCGATTATTTTGGCGGCGTTTTTGCGAATTGCGGCATACCGCGGGTGGTGCACAAAGTGCGTTGCATCCATAAAGCCGACGCCATTTTTCCGACACGCCGCGGTTATGCGTTCAAGTGACGGGAGGCTGGCAAACGGCTTTTCTGCGAGCACGTGTTTCCCGGCAACTGCAGCCGCAACCGAAACTTCCTCACGCAGGCTGGTCGGCGTCGCGACATAGACGGCATCCACAGCCTCCCACTCGAGCATTTCCTGCCAGGAGTCATAAGCTTGTTGCGCACCGTGCTCGGCGGCAAACGATTGCGCTTTGTCCATGTCGCGGCTTGCGACCGCACCTAGCGTCGCGGCAGGCGTTGTGCGGACTACATGGGCCATCCATGAGGCGATGTTGCCCGTGCCGACGAA
>JABDLQ010000016.1 GCA_013002925.1 Gammaproteobacteria bacterium
TGCTCAGAAGTGCCGACACTGCGGCCAGTGCGGCAGCCACCCATCCGAGCCACAAGCCAAACCGTTTCCTTGCATTCGATGCCATCATTAATCATGCACGCAGTAGATTGAACGATGCCTGTGCTCATGTTTCAGACGACCGCCACGGAGCATTTGCAGGCTGCCACAAGCGCACATGGTAACGTTTGATCTTCCGGGTTCAAACCGACACTCCGTGGTGGAGAGCACCATGGATGTCTTCAATGGTGCGAACGCAGGGATTCGCGACACAGCCTGATGTAATTATGCGTGATTTTCTTTTAGTCTGGGGCTGACTACCCCTGGGAGCGAACGATGAATGTTGATCTTGCATTTGCAATGGCGAATAAACTGGCACTCACCGGCTGGGTCGTGCTGATTTTGTTGCCGCGATGGCGATGGTCAGCGCGCCTCGTTTGCCCGGTGATCGTCGTCGGCTTGTTCGCGATCGCCTACACGGTATTCCTGTTGCCGCAGATCGGCCGATCCGAAGGTGGGTTTGGCACACTGGAGCAAGTCGCAGTGCTGTTTGCCAACGACAAGCTACTGCTAGCCGGCTGGCTGCACTACCTGGCTTTCGACCTCTTTATTGGTAGCTGGGAAGTGCGCGACTCTCAACGGCACGGAATCCATCACCTGTTTGTGGTGCCCTGTCTCGTGCTGACTTTTATGCTCGGCCCGATTGGTTTGTTGTGCTACCTGGTGCTGCGCAGCGTGAAGCTGAAAACCCTGTGGATGGAGCCTGCCCGTGCGTGATTTCTTCCCGGAACTTAAGCGCCGTGATCGGCTATTGTTCGCCGCGGGCAGTTTCCAGATGATTCTTTTCTGCGGGGCGCTGGTGGCTTCTTTTGTTGATCCACGCACGGTACTTGGGGCCAATACGTGGATCAAGCCCATGAAATTCTCGCTGTCGGTGGGTGTGTATATCTGGACGATCGCCTGGTTTATCGGTTACCTGCACGGCCGGCCACGCTGGGTCATCGCACTTATTCGCTGGGGTATAACGTTGTCGATGCTCATTGAAATGACGTGTATATTTTTGCAGGCGGCGCGTGGTACGCCTTCGCATTTCAATGTCTCAACCGGCCTGGACGGCACGATCTTTGCGCTTATGGGCATCATGATTGGCATCAACATGGTGCTGGTGTTCATCTTGCTGGTGACGCTTTTCCTGCGCCGGCTTGATCTTGCGCCGGTGTACCTGTGGAGTATTCGCCTCGGCATCCTGGTGTTTTTTCTCGGTAGCTGGATCGGTTCAGTCATGATCGGTCAAATGAGTCATGCCGTGGGTGTCGCGGACGGTGGCCCCGGACTGCCGCTGCTCGGGTGGAGCACCACAGGCGGCGATCTGCGTATCGCGCATGGCCTGGGTTTGCATGCACTGCAACTAATTCCCCTGTGCGGCTATGCGCTCACCTTACTGCCAGCGTCGGTCGGCACCGCACGCCGTATTGCGGCACTTTCCGGCGCCACCGTGCTCTACGCGGGAGCTACAGTGTTGCTCTATCTGCAGGCCCAGGCTGGTCTGCCTTTGCTGGCGGGTGGCTAGTGTGCTGCTGGCATCGCTAACGGTGTTTGGCGATTTCGCCCATTCTGCGGTCACAGCGACATCGCACGCCAGTACAAAAAGAGTTTATTGGGCAGACCTGAACGTCATTACCATTGGTGTCGAGTGCCAGCGGGTGTGACCAGAACCCACCGTGCCATGCCAGGTACATCCAAGCTCCTGCCCGCGACCGGATGTCCGCTGGGTTACAAAAACAGAGTCAGCGCAGCGCCAATGCGCTGCCGCGTTGAACCGTCCAGATCGCTGATTTCGCTGAACGCATAGATAAGCATAGCGAGCAACCACAGGCTGGTGATGGCAATTAGCGGTAGCCATCTGCCATGTTTGAGTCCATGTCTCAACGACAACAGAAATGCCACGACTGCGAGGAGTGTCACAGTGATGCCCGCCGTCAGAACGAACAAATTGTTCGACGTCATGTGGAGCGCACCTCGATCAATAAATCGGACCGGACAATGATAGTCTGCCGAAACTCAGCTGATGTCACAGGCAGATGCCGGATGACCGTCTTAACTCTGCCAATTTTATAGCACGTGGGGGGTGCTTCATGCAGCTATTGTCAGAGCCCTGTAATCCGGGTTTTATTTCGCCCGGTTGTCGTCAGCGTGTGCGACGCAGACCTGCCATCCCGGCAACGGCAGAGAGCAACAACCACACGGCAGCCGGGACCGGGACGGGCGCGAACTGCACGTTGTCATAAAACACCCCGGAAGGATCAAAGTTCGTGGCAACGTTCAGAAAACCAAACTGTAGCAACTGACCGGTCAGTCCGGCATCAATAAACAGCGTCAGAGAAAAAGTATCCCAGGTCGTCAACAGGTTCGTAGTGTCGACAAGCACAATATTGGTCAAGGCAAAACCGTTTGCTGGGTCAATGGTCTTGATAAAGGCAGCGGCCGTGGCCGAGCCAAAGTCCAGGATATTGCCGGCCTTGGCGTCAAACGTAAACATCCAGGTTGAGCCCACATCGGCAGCGTCTATCAACTGCTCCACGAACACATTGGATTCAATCAGATTGCCGCCGCCGTGGCCCATGTCGTCATAGTTATTGTAGTCACTATAGACTGAGAGCTGCTGGATGCCCTGTGCCGGCCCACCCTCACCTTCTGCAATTGCAGAAAAGCCTCCGGAATTATTGGGTGCCGGAAACGTACCGTATCCGTAAATATAATTGCCGGCCGGATCGAACACATTGCCATAGACAACCCAGCCGGCATTGCCGAGTGCGTCCGGGTCTGAAATAACAAGCGACTCAAAGTTTTCACTGTACGATGACAACGCGGCTGCGCCGGATGTCGTCAGCAAGAGCATCGCGTGTGCAACGATGATGGATACAATAGAACAACGACTCTTATTGGTTTTCATAGACTCCCCCAAGTGGCAAACGACTTTTGCAGCGTTCGCAGTTTATAGCTGTTATTGCCTCTGAGCATACGCAGCGCTACCAGTGATTGCACATAATGGCAGCACTGTGTCTGCGCAGCCATGCGAAATCAAACGCTTAGGGTGAGGCGGTCGTCAAAAGAATGGAATCGATTCCGCGCCAACAGATCCACTACGGTCGGCCGCATCGGCTAAGGGTCATGAGTGTTGAGAGTATTTGGTCTTTGCCGAAACGGGAATAAATCCAGGAGGCGATCGTCACTACTGAATTTTCAGTCGGCCCGAGCGCGAGACTCCTGCCGGTAAATCCAGCGCAGCTGCAAACCCGTTCCAATCACGAAAATCACCAGTAGCGCGAAGTAGCATTTTTTTAGTACAGGATCTTCGATAGAGGTCAATGTCGGGTCACCCACAGGCAAACGCATCAGCGCATCGGTGACGGCCGGAATGCAATGAAACAGCAGCGTCGCTGAATAGCTGAGCGTCTGTACGTACCGGGAAACTTTACCAAACAGCCTGGTGGTTGCGGCCAGTGTGCCGGCGGCCAGGGCCAGCAAGGTCAGTACCGCCAGACCGTGCGCCGGGCCAAACGCACCATGCTGAAAAATGGCCAGTGCAGTGGCAGCCGTGATCA
>JABDLQ010000065.1 GCA_013002925.1 Gammaproteobacteria bacterium
TGGACCAATATCGACTTTACCGAACTTACCATGGTTGCACGATGGCTCCACCGGTTGCACGGGCAAGCGTTGCTCTGTGGGACGACGACACGACGGCTACCAGAAACCGGCAGCTTTATGATCAGAAATTTGCAGCTTTCGTCGCACAGCTTGCACCGGTGTGGTCACTGGACACGCCACCCGGCGCTTTTTACCTGTGGGCCAAAACGCCTTATGATGATGTCCGCTTTACCCGCGATCTCTATGCCCGGCAAAATATTACAGTACTTCCCGGGAGTTACCTTGCCCGCACGGCGCACGGCAGCAATCCGGGCAGCGGCTGGGTACGCATCTCCCTGGTTGCAGACGTTGAGGATTGCCGGGAAGCAGCGCACCGTATACTGCGGTTTTTTGAAACTATCGACATAAACATCAGCTGAGAGACCACCGCAATGAACGCTACCTCTTCCACCCATGATCGCGAACTTATTGAGCAGTTATTTGCTGACCGCAGCAACATATCGCCACGCTCGGATCCAGCCGTCATCGACACCATCAACCGGGTGATCGACACGCTAAACCGTGGCGAGGAGCGCGTTGCAGAACCCCGCACCGACGGCTGGCATGTGAATGAATGGCTGAAAAAAGCCGTGCTGCTGTATTTTCGTATTAACCCTAACCAGGTTTTTGATGATGGGAGCACACGATATTTCGACAAGGTACCTTTGAAATATGCCCAATTTTCCCACGAGGATTTTCAACAAAACGGTGTGCGCGTTGTGCCACCGGCGACTGTCCGACATGGCGCCTGGGTCGCGCCCGATTGCGTGTTGATGCCTTCGTTTATCAATATTGGTGCCTACGTGGACAGCGGCAGCATGATTGACACCTGGGCATCGGTCGGGTCGTGTGCACAGATCGGCCGCAATGTTCATTTGTCTGGTGGTGCCGGAATTGGCGGTGTGCTGGAACCGCTGCAGGCAGCACCAACGATTATCGGCAACAACTGCTTTATCGGTGCACGATCAGAAATCGTGGAGGGCGTCATCGTCGAAGACAACGCCGTCATCTCCATGGGCGTTTTCATCGGCCAGAGCACGCGTATTTATGATCGCGAAAACGATGAAATACTCTACGGGCGTGTGCCCGCCGGGGCGGTTGTCGTGCCCGGCAGTTTGCCTGCAGACAACGGAAAATATGCACTGAACTGTGCGGTGATTGTCAAACGGGTAGATGAGAAAACCCGCGCCAAAGTCAGTCTTAATGAACTGTTGCGAACCTGGGACTGACATGAGCAGCAACGTCAAAGTCTACGGATTGAAAAACTGCGATAGCTGCCGCAACACCATGCGATTATTTAAAAGTCTTGATGTTCCAGCCACACTGATCGATGTACGGGACCATCCTCCGGATAACACGACGCTTTTAAACTGGTGTAAACGATTCGGCTGGACCGCATTGCTGAACAAACGCAGCACCACCTGGCGCACTTTGAATGCCGCGCAGAAAAGCGTTGCTGACGAACATGCGGCGGTGCAGTTGCTACGGGACTATCCGACCCTGATGAAACGGCCGGTGATACTATGTGGCTCGCAGCAACTGTTGGGTTTCGATCGTCACAAAATCGAGTCGCTCTGCACATGACCAGCGCGGTTACACAACTTGCATGTGAGCTGATCGAACGCCGCTCCGTCACTCCGGATGACGCCGGTTGTCAGGAACTGATCACGGCGCGCCTCGAGCCACTTGGCTTTACCTGTGAGCCCCTGCCATTTGCTGATGTCAACAATTTGTGGGCAACGCGGGGCACAGGAAAACCCGTGTTCTGTTTTGCCGGACACACCGATGTCGTGCCCACCGGGCCGGTCTCGCAGTGGAGCAGTGCACCGTTTGTTCCAACCGTGCGCGATGGACTGCTGTATGGCCGGGGAGCGGCTGACATGAAAGGTGGTCTGGCGGCCATGGTCTGCGCAACGGAACGATTTGTGACGGCTCACCCTCAGCACCGTGGAACGCTGGCCTTTTTGATTACCAGCGATGAGGAAGGGGTCGCCGACAATGGCACACGCAAGGTCATGGACACCTTGCAGCAGCGGCACAGCCAGATCGATCACTGTATCGTTGGCGAACCCAGTTCGAGTGCCAGTGTCGGCGATGTAGTCAGAATCGGGCGGCGCGGCAGCCTGAGCGGCACATTGCGTGTGTCTGGTCAGCAAGGCCACGTTGCGTTTCCGGAAAAAGCCGACAATCCGATCCATGCGGCGATGCCGGCACTGCATGCACTCTGTGAGGAAACATGGGATCAGGGCAACGACCATTTTCCTGCAACCACGTTCCAGATCTCGAACATCACTGCCGGCACCGGTGCTGAAAACGTTATACCGGGCACTCTCGACGTACTCTTCAACCTGCGTTATTCGACGGCGATAACTGAAAGTGACATTCGTGCGCGCACAGAAGCCATATTGCGACGCTTCAATCTGCAGTTTTCGCTCGACTGGCGCCTGTCAGGAGCCCCGTTTTTGAGCACTCCGGGACCGTTGATCAACAGCACCTGTGAAGTTATCACGGAATTCACCGGGACAGCACCACAGTTGTCGACCGGTGGCGGAACATCTGATGGAAGATTTATCGCGCCAACTGGCACGGAAGTTCTGGAACTGGGGCCGTGCAATGCCACTATCCATCAAATTGACGAACATGTCAGGCTGGCAGATCTCGATGCCCTGGAGACCATCTATTTCAAAATACTGGAGAAACTCCTGGGTTAGTCAGCGCCGCCAGTTCCACCAGATTCCGAGGCCGCCAGTCAGCGTAACCATTATCAGCACCCACATTGGCATGGACAGGCCCAGAAAGGACCAGACGACTTCGGCACACTGTCCGGATCCTGCAAACACTTTGCTCAATGCTTCACCCAGAGAAAAAGCTTCCAGAAGATACTCCAGACCGGGTCCGCATTCGGGCACCTCATCCGCAGGAAGATTTTGTAACCAGGCATGTCGCCCGGCCACCAATGCGCCACCGCCTGCAGCGAGAGCCAGCAACCCGGCATAGATCCGTGCGCCCACAACTGCCGGACGATGCAATGCAGCGAGTAAAAACACGATGCCCATCGCGATTACGGCAAGGCGCTGAAAGACACATAAATTACACGGTTCAAGTTCCAGTCCATACTGCGCGTACAAGGCGTACCCCATCAGTCCTGCGCACACCAGTGCGCCCATCCAGTTTCCTTTAGCTTTAGTGATTTCCATAGAGCTTCCTTACCATCCCCTGCGTGCGTTTCTGTCGGTCATTTTGCCGAATTGTCATTTAGAGTGCGTCACGCTGTCGCGCACGTAGACCGGCGTTGCGTGAAACGGTTCCATAAAGTCTGCCCAGCCGGCCGCCGCCAACCGCGCAATAGCGAGAGCGCCAGAGTTTACACTACTGTGATAGCGCTCTACACGGTCTCGCAATTCCGGGTACGCATCAAAGCCATCACCAACACCGATTATGTCAACTGCCGTGACACTGACAGCGTCCGGATCAACCACCTGTTCGACACCCTGCACCCTGGCCAGACCGGTGGCATCAGCGGTAAACGTACCAGTGTAAACCTGACCTTTGCGCGCATCCGTGCATACCAGCACATCATGATCGGCAACCCACGGCTGCGCCAGTGCGGCCAGCGTTGAAATTCCAGCCACCGGCTTGTCATAGCCAAAAGCGAGTCCCTGCACCACCGCAGCAGCGACGCGCAGACCCGTGAATCCTCCGGGCCCTCTCCCAAACGCAAGACCGTCGAGGTCTGCAAGGCTCACCTTGCCCGCTTCGAGCACACGCGTGACCAATGGCAACAGTTGATCGGCATGGGCACGAGTCTCCCGGGCACATTCGTAAAACTCGGACTCTTCTGCAATCAGCGCGACCGACGATTGTCCGGACGCAGCGTCAACGGCCAGCACTTTCATGATGTCGCCTCGCGGTTTGTCATACGGGAATGAATAAATTCCAGAACTTTCTCATGAGTACGTTCAATGGGCAACGGAGGCAGGCTCTCAAGAAAACGCCGACCATACCCTTTGGTAAACAGACGTGGATCACAAATCATGCAGATTCCCACATCATCGACATCCCGAATCAGGCGCCCGACACCCTGCTTGAGACTCAACACCGCGTGCGGCAGCTGATAGTCGACAAACGGATTGCCACCCTGTTTTCTCAGGACCTCCAGACGCGCCTGGAGCAGTGGGTCGCCCGGTGAAGCAAAGGGTAATTTATCAATAACTACCAGTTCGAGCGCCGCACCGCGGACATCCACGCCTTCCCAAAAACTGCTGGTGCCCAATAGAATGGCCGCGCCATCGGCACGAAAAATACGCAGCAGTTCATCGCGTGGCTGATCACCCTGCACCAGCAATGTCCGCCCGTGCTCCGTAGCATTCATTATGTTACGCGCGATGTGCAACGCGCGATAACTGGTAAATAGTAAAAAAGCACCCCCGGTCAGCTTATCGAGCAGCTGCAAACTCTCGTGGACGACGCTTTCAGTATGCTTATCATCACCGGGGTTCGGGATATTTTTTGGTATATATAACAGTGAATTATCTTTGTAATTAAAAGTACTCTCTACTTTGAGTTGCGGCGGTTCTTCGAGCCCCACCCGTGCTGCGAAATGTGCGAAGTTATCGCCCACTGCAAGGGTAGCCGAGGTAAAAACCCAGGTGGCTGGCTGGCGATAAATAATGGCGTGCAACTGCCTGGATACGTCCAATGGTGCGCGCTGTAGCTGAAAACCGGTGCGGGTAGTTTCCACCCACGCGACACCATTATCATCCTCGTCATTGCAAACTTTGGCGAGCGTCGCTGCCATCTCGCGCGCCCGGCGCCTGCAATTGTCCAGACCACTGGTGTGCCCGTCAAAATGTTGCAAGCACTGTTCAAGATCATGCAAACATGTGGTCAGATCTGCCAGGGCAGACACGGCCGCTGCCGGCAGTTCCTGCAAATTGATACGGCCGGGCTGATACCCCAGGTTGTGGCGCACCTGTGCCGCCGCCGATTTGACTCGCTCGACCTGTTGCTCTATCGATTCGCGATCGATACTCGCGGCAAACGCCTCGGCCACCGTATCACGCATCAGACCGGTGATCTGCCGGCCGCTAATCTGCACACCAAAAAACCGGCCTGCGGTTTCGGGAAACTGATGAGCCTCATCCAGAACCAGCACTTCGGCCCCAGGCAACAAATCTCCAAAGCCATCTTCTTTGAGCCGCATATCGGCCAGTAACAAATGGTGATTGACAATCACGACATCGGCGGCCTGCGCTTTGCGCCTCGCCTTGACCACAAAACAATCGTTAAACAACGGGCATTCCTGGCCCAGGCAATTATCGGGTGTCGAGGTAACTGCAGGCCAGATCGGTGCGCTTTCACTGACCTCGACCAGCTCTGCCTTGTCCCCTGTGCGAGTGACGGCAGACCAGTCGCGGATTGTCCGCAGTGCGGTGCCGGTGTGCCGGAAATCCCCTTGCATTCCCGCCTGCTCCAGCCGATAAAGGCAAAGGTAGTTACTGCGGCCTTTGAGCAGCGCCAGATCCACCGGCTGCCCAAAAGCTGCAGTCACAGTCGGTAAATCCCGATGAAACAACTGGTCCTGCAAGTTACGTGTACCCGTCGAAACAATGGTTTTTTTGCCCGCCATGAGCACCGGCAACAGATAGGCAAAGGTTTTGCCGGTACCCGTACCGGCCTCTACCAGCAAGTGTTCGAGGTTCTCGATCGCGGACTCCACCGCCTGCGCCATTTTAATTTGACCGGGGCGCGGCAGGTAACCATCCACTTCGGCAGCCAGTGGCCCGTCGGAAGCAAACCACTGCGCAACGGCATCCGCACCTCTCACTGGTGCTGATCTGCCATTCGGGCAGCCTCCAGTGCACCCGCTTTGTCCCCGCCGGCCTGTCGCGCCTGCGCTACCAACTCCCAGCACCGGTTCGTCAAAATGCGATCCCCTGCGGCGCGTGACAGGGCACGGCGGGCAAGCATTTCTGCCTGACCAGGTGCGCCCTCGACCAGCCTCAGGCGTGCCATCGCCAGGCTCAGCCAGGGATTGCCAGGTTCAATTCGCATCGCGCGCTCCAGCGATGCAGCTGCAGCGATGTAGTCGCCGGCAGCCTGGTATCTTTCGGCTTCTGCAGTCAAATGAGCGGCAGCCCCGCGCGGTAGCATGACGGTTGTGCCATCAGCCCGGTCGCCGTTGCGCGTCATTCCTGTGGCCGATGCAGAACCAGCAACGGCAGGATCAGCCCCACCTTTGTGTGTTGACGTGACAGCAGCGCAGGCTGGCAGTAGCAGCAGCAGTAATGCGAATGAATAATTACAGACGGGGCGCACGCAATTGATACTCCGGACAGGGGTTACTGATTTCCATCGCACCGCAGACCTTCCGGGCGATGCGAATCCGCTCGCAATGGTATCAGAACGCCGTGTGCACAGCTGGCCGCAGGTCCTGCCGAGTCATAGTAAACAGCATACTTCTGAATCCCGGACGGTGCCCGGGTATCCAACGGAACGGTCGCCGCGCGGGCCATGATATCTGCCCACACAGGCAATGCACCGCGCGCGCCGGTCAAGCCAGTCGGACTGTTGTCGTCGGTACCCAACCACACGACCCCTGCCACATCACCGCTGAACCCGGCAAACCAGCTATCGCGATAGTCGTTGGTTGTTCCTGTTTTACCAGCGACCTCCAGGTACTCATGCAGCCGTTTTTGCAGTCCCCGACCCGTGCCATGAGAGACCGCGAGCTGCAGATTCGCAATGACCTGATAGGCCGCGACTTCATTCACACCCCGGGAGACTGTGAGTGGATACCTCGACAACGGCACGCCATCCGCATCGACCACCTCTTTAACTGCGCGGACAGGTGTTACAAACCCGCGCGTAGACAAACTGCTGAACAGCTGCGCGACTTCCAGTGGCGCCAACTCGGCCGCCCCCAGGAACAACGCCGGGTAACCCGGGATGTCACGCTGCAGCCCGAGTTGTTTCAGGATGGTAATGACATTCTTAACTCCGACCTGCAGACCCACCCGCACAGTGGGCAGATTCAGCGATTCGGCCAGCGCCCGGTAGGCCGGAACTTCACCACCGTACTGCTGTGAATAATTATCTGGTTCCCAGGTGTCGCCGGTGTCGAGTGGCACGCTGAGACGTTCATTACTAAGCAGAGTATCCAATTCCAGTTGTCCCGTGCTGAGCGCCGCCAGAAACACGAACGGTTTTATCAATGACCCGATGGGCCGACGCATGGTTACTGCACGATTAAACCCGTCAAAGCCCGGATTACGCCCGCCGACGATTGCTGCCAGATCGCCAGTCTCCGGCACTACCACGACCGCGGCAGCCTGGACGTCTGCCGAACTCGGCATGTCCGGCACATCGAGGCCATCAAGTGCACGCCGGATAATTTGTTCGATATCATTTTGCAGCATCACATTCAGGGTCGTATAGATACTCAAGCCTGTGGATGTCAGATCATCCCGGTCATACTCGCGCAGCAGCTGCCCGGTAACTACTGATAAAAACGCGGGATAATTGCCATTATTGCGCTGACCCTGCCGAGTGACTCCGAGCGGTTGCCCGGCAGCACGCGTCGCCGCTTCGGCGCTGATGACACCCCCGGCGGCAAGTATGCCAAGTACATCATTGCGTCGTTGCAACGCGCGTTGCGGGTGCCTTCGGGGATCATAAAACGACGGCCCGCGCACCAACCCTACGAGCAATGCAATGTCCTGAATTTCAAGCTGTGGTAATGAGCGGCCGAAATAAAACCGGCTGGCCAGATCAAAGCCATGAATCGCGCGCCTGCCGTCCTGCCCCAGATAGATTTCGTTGATATACGCCAGCAGTATCCGCTCCTTTGGCATACGGGCATCCAGTGCTACCGCCATTAGAGCTTCAGCGTACTTACGCCTCCAGGTCCGTCGGTTATCGAGAAAATGACTCTTGATCAATTGCTGGGTAATCGTACTGCCACCCTGGGAAATGTTCCCGGCGCGCAGGTTTACCCATGCCGCCCGGGCGATCCCGCGCGGGTCGAGTCCATGATGCTGAAAAAAGCGGCGGTCTTCCACCGCCACCAGCGCCTCGCGCAACAAGCCCGGCACCTGATCGGCCCCGATGACAACACGGTCCTGACCGCTGGCCGGAATGATACTTCCGACTAACTGTGGTTCCAGCTGGATGACCGGCAGCGGCGCTCCTCTGCCATCGCGCAACTCCTTGATGGTACCGTCGGCAAATCGAACCTCGACTGCCACTGGCGCCGCAGCACGTGAACCGGCACCCCATGATCTTGTGATCAAACGGACAACCATTCCTGTGGTAGCAAACTCCCCAGGTTGAGACGGTTGTGCGACACGGTCATACCCAAGCTGATGCAGATACTGCTGAAGCTCTTGCGCCTGCAAATTGCGCCCGGCATACAACTCCACCGGCTGCGCAAATACACGAGCAGGCCGCTCCCATGGCTGACCTACGAAAGCGTTCCTGATACCCGCATCCAGATAGAATCCGTACAACAGGGTGCCTGCAATCAACACTGCGAACACGACGCCAACGCGTTGCAGCAGTTTGCGTCGCCAGCCACCTGCGGAGCGGGTCGGTCGCCGCGCGGCACGGCGGCCCGTGCGTCTCCGAACACGCTTCTTTTTCGACTTTTTTCGCGATGCGGAAGTTTTTCCCGACACCCTCTTCTTTAGTGGCTTTTTTTGGGCGGGTGTTTTCCGCGAGGTATTTTTGCGGGTTTTCTTTTTACGCAATAAAGCTTTTTTGCCAGGGGCCTTGCTGCGCCGACGAGTCACCATAGGCGGACCATATCACCAGTCCATCCAATTGTCCGTAGTCGTCAGTAAAATCGCTGCAGAATGACTAAAATTCTTCAGGCTGCACACGCCGACGCGACGATAAAGCTGATTCTTCGCGGCGGAACAACATGCCGCGGCGCAAATCATCCAGTGTGTGCTGGTCAGCCTTGAGTCGGAATTTCAGGTACGGACCATAGGCGAGGTATTCGGCCTGTGAAAACTCGTCATCCTCAAACCCGATAAAGTTATACCCGATACTCAACCAGGCATTTTTTGCAAATGTCACGCCGGCCTCGATCCCGACCGAGTAGTCGTATACATCAGCACGCCACGAATGTCGTATGTCACCGTGTGCTGCTACATCCCAGCGCGACGACAAATCATGCCGCACCGCGACACCCAGCAAATCGGAAAAACCGCTGTACGCGTTCGCGGCGATTTCACTGCGGACATATTTTGCTCCGTATTGAAATGCGATCTGGGTGTCGCGACTGTACATCCAGTTCGCATTGAGGTTGTTTACCAGCTTCCAGGTCTGCGCAGCACGATTCGGGGTCTCGAGGTCTGCATAGACCAGATCAAGGCGATCAAACACCACCCATTGACTGTTTACTGGCCGGAACGCCCACCCCAACCGCACATCGGCTGCCATTATCTGCGTCCCATCCCGGGTATCGCTGTCAAATATTTGCGCATTAAGGGTAAAGCCCTTGCCGGCCTGCTCTTCCCGGTATAGTCCCAGTAACAAAGCGCGCCGTTCTTCCAGCGTCGAATTTCGATACTCCAGACGCGATGAAGCCGACCAGAATTCACTGCGGAACAATGCACCGAGAAATACGGCAGTAAAGTCAGTCGCGATGCCGCCTGACGTCGGCGGTGTGTCAGGATCAAACTCTACGGCAGCCGGCTGCCTGACCGTGTTCCCGTGATCGAGCCCGGCATCTACCGTCCAGCGTTCGTTAACCTGCCAGCCCTGGATCAGCCCGACGTTGGCAAACACGCGCGGCCCGTATTCCGTGGATTGCTGATTGACACTGGCATCAATGGCAGCCCGCTCCCACGGTGTAATGCGTAAACCGGCGCGCGTGGTTTGCGTATCCACGTTATCGCCATCAGCAAATTCATGCTCCGCAAAAGCCGTCAGATTTTCATCCAGGCGATAGTCCATTCCTAACACTGTGCGCCGTGGAAAATCAGTGTTTGCATTGCGACCAGCCGAGAACTCGGTGCTGCCACGCAAGGTCAGGCGATTGTCCAGAGCCTGCACGCTGGCGTTGACAAAAGTCTGCCGGGATTCCTGCTTGCTGCCGTTGACATCTTCATCGGTTGCATTGCGCAGGCCGACGCCAAATGTACCGCGTCCCGACTGATACCTTACTTCGCCTTGTGCCACCTGACGCACTGAACCGGAACCCAGGTTTTCCTGCTCGTATGCCTGTGCGTCAAAGGACAGTTTGTGACTCAAACGCAGACGGCCATCAAAACCGGTTTTGCGGGTGCCACTCTCGGTCCCGCGTTGCTGACCCAGACCAAACCCGCTTTCCTGCTCGCGTGCATACACCTTGCCCTGCAGCTTCTCTCCCTGATGGCGCACCTCGATTACATAAGCGTCACCTTCGCTGGCAAGCCCGTTCTGAACCGACTCGCTGGTGGCATACTCAGCCCGCAGTTCGGTACCCGGACGGAACTCATACCGCAAGTCAGCACCATACAATTCTCCGTCGCCACCGTTCATACCCTCGGAAATGCCACTAACACCAATTTCCGCCCGACCCTCACCAAACCGCAAGGCCGCGCGTCCACCGGCCGTTAATTCCTCGTCCTGCTGATCGCGGCTCTCGTAGTCAACGACGATAAAGACCGGATTGAAGAATTGGTCACGACTCGGAACCGGTTTTTTGAAAAACAGCGTGCCGTTCAAATAGTCCACATTGTAATCCAGATGTCGGGCAAGGCTGCGAGACTCGATAATTTCTTCCGTGCGAAAACGATCGCGCACTTCAATCGTAACTTTCTCACTATTGATGACCAACGGCCGTCGGCTTAACCGGTAAAGACCTGAGGTTCCATCACCGTTTAGTTCATCCTTTACGAATGCCTGATCCGTTTGTGCGGCAAAAACATTATAGGAAACATGCTCACCCTTGAACTCACTTTTGAACCCATTGAGGGTGCGGTTGTAGCTGCTAAGCTCCGTGACCGTCATGCCGGTCGGGTGATCACCGAACATCGCGTAAAAAGTACCGCGTTCTATTTTCAGGTAGAGCTTTTCCTGGCTGGCGGCGTCGAAACGCTGGTCAGTTGCATCACCATACAGTGTATAAAAACTGTCCGGATCGACTGTGCCAAGCAAACCGTTTTTGTCTTTATCCCGATCACCCCTGGTATCGTAGGCAAGCGTCAGTAAAAACTCGCCTTTGACACGGCCTTTGGCAAAAAACGCAACGCGACCATCGTCATATATATCCTCATCGAGGTCATCGTCCAGTGCATTCTGCAAATTGTCCTTGATATCGCGATAGCCGACGGTACCCTCAGCAAGCCCGACCAGGATCCAGTCACGCGCAGCCGGGGCCAGCCAGACACGAACTTCCTGTTCCCGATTGTTTTCAAAACTCAGGTTTAACACCACCTCCCCGGCGCGACTGGTCGGCTCCAGTTCTATCTCTGCCTGCCCTTGCTCATTGAGGGAGTAAACCGGATCACGGTCACCCACACTAATCAGTTGGTTTTCGCGCGCAGCGTCAACCTCCCACTGGGAACGATACGGAGGAGCGACATGATAAACTCCGACCGCAGCTGGTCTGGCCGGGTAACCCTCGCGATCAAACATATCCAGCACAATGAGCGGCCGGCTTCTGCCATCAGCCACCAGTTTCGAGCTGTTCTGATTGAATCGCGCCCGCACCGGCCCGCCGCTGTAGTGAACGTTACGCACGATGCGTTGAGCAATCGCGCCACTGCGATCATGCACCTCGACCTCAAGCTGATTATCACCGGGCACGATGTTAGTGCCACGCCAGCGACTGATAATCACAGATTTATCCTGCTTACGCGTCACGCCATCAAAATGTATGCCGCTGACAGGCTCACCGTTTAT
>JABDLQ010000073.1 GCA_013002925.1 Gammaproteobacteria bacterium
CCCATGATTGCCGACCTTGTACTGCGCTCCGCGAATACCTTCCGTTCGCGCTGTGTCGGCGTGCTTGGCGCGTTGCTGATGTGCGCGGCAGTGGGACTGAACGAATTGTTTTATCGGGGCCTGTTACCGGCGACCGCCGACATTGCGGTAGCACTTTGTATCGTACTGTTTGGATATTGGGTCAGGCATCGCTGGATTGCCTATATCGGCGTATTCACCGCAGCCTGTCTGTTATTACAGAACCTCGGTGATTTCTTCCGCTGGTTCAATTTCAATAACTGGGTATTGTTATCCCTGTTGGGTGCAAGCTCCATCGTGCTCGCCTCACTGCTGGATCGTTATGGGGCCGCGCTCAAGTTAAAACTGGACAAACTCAGGCAGCGGCACCCCGTGCGCAGCGTCTGACTCTTCAGTTAATAAAAGGAATGAGGCGGTCCAATCGGGCCGCCTTTTTTATCGCTGCCGGGATCCCGGTGAACATACCAGCAGGCTGTCGCGCCCAACGCCTTGAAAAGTGGTTCCTGTCACGACCGCACGCAGCAGAGAAACCGAACATGATACTGCGGGCATTCAACAGAGCATCTCAGGGCTGCTGCCTGTGGCTAGCCGCGCTGAGAACGGCTCCTGGATATCAACTAACCCATCAGGATAATTCGCGTACACTATGTCGCTACAACCAGATGCAAGGAGAAATCGATGGCGGACATGTTTGATATTTCCGGCCGGGTGGCGGTGATCACCGGCGGCTCTCGCGGCATTGGCCGCATGATTGCCGAGGAGTTTGTCCGGCGGGGTGTGCGCACTTACATCACCGCACGCAAAGCCGATGCCTGTAATCAAACCGCTACTGAATTATCAGAATTTGGCGAATGCATATCCATACCCTCCGACCTGTCCACGACCGCCGGCCTGATGACCTTTGTCGCTGCGGTCAGCGAGCGCGAGAACCAGCTCGATATTCTGATCAACAACGCGGGCGCGGCATGGGGTGCTCCTTTCGATGAATTCCCGGAAAGCGGCTGGGACAAGGTCATGGACCTGAACGTGAAATCACTGTTTTTCTTAACCCAGCAGCTGGCCCCGCTGCTGCGGACAGCCGCCAGTGCAACACAGCCGGCTAAAGTAATTAACATTGCGTCGATCGATGGCATCTATGTAACCGACAGTGAAACCTACTCCTATGTCGCGAGCAAAGCCGCTGTTATCCATCTGACGCGACGGCTCGCCAAACGCCTGGTGACTGAACACATTAATGTCAATGCTATTGCTCCGGGTGCATTCCCAAGTGACATGAATGTTTTTGCGCGTGACAACCCGGAGGGTGTGGCGCAAATGGTGCCCAGCAAACGTCTGGGGCGTCCGGAAGACATGGCAGGGGCTGCGGTGTATATGTCATCACGCGCCGGCGACTACCTGGTGGGCATCACACTGACCGTTGATGGCGGTGTCGCCTACGCGACCTAGCTGTCTTTACGACTCATTCGGTGGCGGTGGCGGTTGCCCTGCGCCGTGTTGCGCCTGTTTACCCGCGAAAAAGCGAGCCGTCTACAACAATTGAGTCGGTCATCCCGGGGCTGGCGTGTCGGCGCCGACGATCAACCGACAGATGCGTTATATTGTAACGGTCGTCCGGTACATGGAGCACCGCTATGTCACGCAAAATTACGCGTCGTGATTTTCTCAATGGCACGCAAATCGCCATCGGTGCTTCGTTACTCAGCCCGTGGACCGAGGTGTTCGGCAAAGAGGCCTATCGCTATGCGTTAGACCCCGCTTATTACCCACCAGCGCTGACCGGACTGCGCGGCTCACACACAGGCGCCTGGGAAACCATGCACGCGCGTGTTGCCGGCACCACCTGGAAACCCACCTCTGCTGAAGAGAACTATGACCTGATCGTGGTGGGCGCAGGTATCAGCGGGCTGGCCAGCGCATTTTTCTACCACCGCCAGAACCCGGATGCACGCATTCTGATCCTCGATAACCACGATGATTTTGGCGGACACGCCAAACGCAATGAATTTACCGTCGACGGTAAAACGCGGATCGGCTATGGAGGTACTGAATCTATTGATACGCCATCGGCATACAGTGACGTAGCCAGAACCCTGCTCACAGATATCGGTATCGATACTGAACGCTTCTATGAATATTTTGACCAAAAGCTCTATGACAATTTGCAGATGGGCAAAGCCGTGCTCTACGACAAAGCCACGTATGGCCAGCAACAACTGTCCACCGGTTATGGCACGTTGCCGTGGCAGGATTTTGTTGCACAGACTCCAATGAATGAAAAGGCCAAAGCAGATCTGGTGCGTGCCTTTACGGATCCGCGAGATTACTTGCCAAAGCTGAATATCGAACAGAAAAAGAACCTGCTAAGCAATCTCAGCTACTACGATTTTCTACGTGACTACGTCAAGGTTGATCAGCAAATCCTCGAGATGTATCGGCGCTGGGGAATCAGTTTCTGGTGTGTCGGTATCGATGAGGTACCAGCCATCGCAGTACAAAGTTACGATGATGGCGGCGGCATGCCCGGACTGCGTCATACGCTGCCACGCGTGGGAGCGCGCGGCGACGAACCGTATATATTTCATTTTCCGGATGGCAATGCATCCGTGGCCAGGCTGCTGGTACGGGCGTTGATTCCAACGGCCGTACCTGGTTCCACGATGGAAGATGTCGTTACCGCACAGGTGGACTATACGCAACTTGACCGAAGCCACGCACCGTTAAAAATCCGTCTGAACAGCACCGCGGTAAATGTGCAGCACACGCCGCAAACCGATGCGGTGGACGTGACCTTTGTGCACGGCAAAACAGCGCATACGGTACGCGGTAAAAAATGCGTCATGGCCTGTTACAACAGCGCCATTCCGTACCTGTGTCCGGAGCTGCCGGAGGAACAGGTCAGAGGTCTGCAATACAATGTAAAAGTGCCATTGGTCTACACCAAAGTCATGGCCAGCAACTGGCGCGCGTTTGCGGACCTGAAAACTTCTTTTGTGTACTACACCAATGATTTTTACAAGCAGGTGGAGCTCGATTACCCGGTGTCATTGGGCGCGTATCAATTTGGCGCAACGCCTGATGATCCGATGGTTTTGCATATGTGCCATGTTCCGCATTTCCAGGACATCAAGGGACCGGAGCAGTGGCGCGCCGGACGCCGGCAATTGTTGGAAACGCCTTACGCAACCTATGAACATCACGTCAAAGAGCAGCTCGACATGGCGCTTGCCGGCGCGGGATTTGACGTGGATCAGGACATCGAGGCGATTACCGTAAACCGTTGGGCACATGGCTATTCTTACAGCCCTGATCTCTTGTGGGAACCGGATTGGCCAGACGATGCCAGCAAGCCATGGG
>JABDLQ010000074.1 GCA_013002925.1 Gammaproteobacteria bacterium
CGTATGTTGTCGTTTTTGAGGCCGCGTACCCCGGGCCATGTTCGGAGCGTGCCCTTGTGTTGCAATCACAGGGCATCAAGTCAGAAACCCTGACCACCGAGGGTCGCTACCAACTGCTCGTGGCCGAGGAGGATGTAGCCAGCGCGCGTCGCGAACTTTTGACTTACAACCAGGAAAACAAAAACTGGCAACCACGACAACCACGCGTAAAGTTTGACTACCAGAACCCATTAGCAGGCATACTCGGATTTGTGCTGGTGATGCTGTTCGTTACCTGGACAGCAGGTGAAAATTTCGGCGGTCTGAACTGGTTCACCGCCGGCAAGGTTGATGCGGGGCTGGTGCGCGGTGGTGAATGGTGGCGTACGATCACGGCGTTAACATTGCATGCGGACATTGCCCACTTGTCGGGTAATCTTGTATTCGGAGCGGTGTTCGGTTTTTTCGCGGGTCAGTACTTTGGTCCGGGTGTGGCATGGCTAAGTATTTTGATCGCGGGTGCCACCGGCAACTGGTTCAACAGTTATCTGCAATCTTCGACACATACTTCAGTGGGTGCATCGACCGCAATCTTTGGCGCGCTGGGTCTGGTTGCTGCCTTCTCATGGAAACGCAAACTGTATCCGCAGGACCGCTGGGCATATCGCCTGGGACCGGTCATCGGTGGCATTGCCTTACTCGCGTTTACTGGCACAGGTGGAGAGCGCACCGACGTCAGCGCCCACCTGACCGGCTTTGTCTGCGGTTTTTTGATCGGCGCGGTGTTTGCTATCTGTCCGTACAACGTACCCCGGAGCGCCGCACTTCAATGGATTGCCGGACTCAGTTCGATCACCGCAATCATTTTTTCGTGGGCGATGGCGTTGAATTGATGCGTGGTAATTTATCCGGTTTGCACGCGTTTGCTGTGTGGACCACACATACCCAGACTCATTGTTTTATGTCATAGTTCACGCTAAATGGAGGGAGGCAACATGGCACTTGTTAGCTACCGCACACGCGTAGATGCACCATTCGACGTGCTCTGGAAGCATTTGATGGAAAAAATTGAAGCACCTGAAAAATTCATACCCGCGGTGACGCGCTCTGAAATTCTCGGGCGACCGGGTCCGAACACAGTGGATCGGTGCATGTACCTGGACGATGGATCGGGCGAACAGCCTACGCGTGAAATTATTACAAGTGACCCTCACACTCGTTGTATCGTTTTCAAGATGATAGACAATCCCGTATGGAGTGGCTTTGTCACCAATACGGTCATGGATGATCGCGATGGACTGGAACTTGATATCACCATGCATTGGCAGGCTAAAACCGTTGACCATCCCGCAGAGAATGCACCCTGGGCCGACATCGTCAAAGACGCCGTTATACAAACCAAAAAGCTTGCGGAAGCCGAGGCGCATAATACCTGACCACACAAATGCTACATCGCTGGTGCCGTTAGCAAATATATACCCTGAAGGAGGCTCAGCCTGTGTGCAGACAGACCATCAGGTTTACCCTGTTGACGATCAGGTCCATCCCCTCACTGCTGTGTCGAATTGAGGATCCAACCGCACTTTTGACTGCCAGCCAATCTCAAGGCGGATAACAATGTAAATACAGTATGCTTCAATGGCGCTATAAGAAAAGTGGTCAGGTGCGATCACTGTCCATCTGATCACCATAGACGTCCTGGTAATCAGCCATCGCTGCCAGGATGACCGCTTCGGCCTCTTCGCGCCCATAAGGCTCGTCTATGCTGACCCCCGATGTTTCACCTGGAATCCATTTGTAGGTCCGAAAATAATGCACCAGTCGCTCCACCAGAATCGGCGGCAGCCCGGAAATATCATCGATCCCACCCCACTGATTGTCTTTTTGCAACACAGCGACAATTTTGTCGTCAACTTCGCCATGGTCGATCATGCGCAAGCCGCCCAGCACCCGCACATCCATGATAATGTTTGCGCGATTGATCGGTCTTTCAGAAATCACGCAGATATCCAGAGGATCGTGATCACCAGGCAAACCCGTGTTTGACAAGGCCCCGACACGGTCGGCGCACAATGTCTGTGGTACAAAACCATACAATGTGGGTGGGTGCACCGACGCCCTCTGAGGCCGGTCTACGCGGATATATCCGGAGTGTTTGTCCGTTTCATATTTCACCAGGTCAAACGGCGTCATTTCGATATACGCGGTGACAATTTTCGGCGCGCCTTTGCCAACCACCAGGCCATGCCAGGGGTGCGGACGCCAGGAATGAAAGCTCTTGTCAGAATCCACTGTTTGCTTCCTGTTAATTGACTATGCGGGCAGGCAGTCTACCCGAGAGTGAGCGCAAATAAAATCTGACAATTTTGCGCGCTTTTTCGACGCTCCTGTCGCGCACATAAACCGGCAAATACAGTGCGGCTACGTAAAAACCGGCATACAAAACCCGGCTAAAGCGTGTAGCTTTGGTGATAAGCAATGTATAGCGGGGTTTGTTCGTGCGTGAGTCTCGTCAACAAAGGAAGAAACGTGGATAAAAGAGTCCCCCCGTATCTGTCAGGTGTAAAAATTCTCCACGATCCGGTGCGCAACAAAGGCACTGCCTACACCGAGGCCGAGCGTGATGCCCTGAACCTGAGGGGATTATTGCCACCACGGGTGCATTCAATAGCCGAACAGGAACTGCGGGTCCTTGGCAATATTCGAGCGAAACCCACGGATCTTGAACGCTACCTGTACCTGATCGCCTTGCAGGATCGCAATGAAAACCTGTTCTATCGCGTGATTATGAACAACATCGAGGACATGATGCCGCTCATCTACACGCCAACGGTGGGTCGGGCGTGTCAGGCCTTTCAGCATATTTTCCGAAAACCCCGGGGCTTCTATATTACGTTGCAGGACAAAGGCCGGATAAGGGAGATATTAACAAACTGGCCGCATAAAGATGTGCGGGTCATCGTTGTGACCGATGGTGAGCGCATTCTTGGTCTCGGTGACCTCGGCGCGGACGGCATGGGCATCCCGATTGGCAAGCTTTCACTGTACACAGCCTGTGCAGGCATCTATCCGACGCAATGTCTGCCGGTTATGCTTGATGTTGGCACCAACAACGAAAAGTTATTGAACGATCCGCTGTACAATGGACTCGAGCGCCGCAGAGTACGCGGCAAAGCCTATGATGAACTGTTCGCCGAGTTCATTGCTGCTGCTACCGACGCTTTTCCGGGCGTTATGATTCAGCTCGAGGATTTTGCCAATATCAATGCCTTCCGATTGCTCGATCAGTATCGTAACGATGTCTGTCTGTTTGATGACGACATTCAGGGGACCGGTGCTGTTGCAGTGGCAGGAATCATAGCGGCCATGCGTATTACCGGGGGTGAGCTCGCAGAGCAAAACCTGTTGTTTCTTGGCGCTGGCGAGGCGGCCATCGGAATCGCCGATGTCTTTGTCGCCGCATTAAAAGCAGAGGGCC
>JABDLQ010000090.1 GCA_013002925.1 Gammaproteobacteria bacterium
GGCTGATCCGGGAGAAATAATCCGCAAAGGTGCCCTGCGGTGTTGCCTCCTGAACCTGAACGCCCGCGCAACCGGCCGGGATTCCGCCCTCCATGATTTTGCCGCGCCTGTGGAAAATACCCATTGGCATTTGCAGGTAATCGGGACAGGATGTCCAGACTATGGACCCTGTTTCCCCACATCATACGCGGCACCCTGTCGGCGACGTCTGCTTTGATGGTGAATTGATCAAGCGCTACGATGGGCGGGGCCCCCGCTATACGTCCTACCCCACCGCCCTGCAATTCACCGAGTCGTTCACTCCGGAGGATTACCACTGCCAGGCGGCAAACAGCAACCAGGAGCGACGTCCACTGTCGCTCTATGTGCATATCCCGTTTTGCCAGTCGCTGTGCTATTACTGCGGCTGCAACAAGATAGTCACCCGCAACAAGCAACGCATTCAAAGCTATTTGCAGCATCTGTACCAGGAAATCGGGATGCAGTCGGCACTGTTCGACAAAGACCGGGTAGTGGAACAACTGCATTTCGGCGGCGGCACGCCAACCTATCTCGATGACCCGCAGTTAATTGAGCTCATGGCACAACTGCGTGATCATTTTGATCTTGAAACAGGTGACAATCGCGAGTTTTCGATCGAGGTCGATCCACGATCAGTACATGATGATTCTATTCGTCTGCTCGCTGAGCTTGGCTTCAACCGTCTGAGCCTGGGCATTCAGGATTTTGATCCTGTGGTTCAAAAAGCGGTAAATCGTATCCAGACAGTAAGTGATGTGGCGGCAATCGTTTCTGATGCCCGCCAGTACGATTTCCAATCCATCTCATTTGATCTGATCTACGGACTGCCGCTCCAGTCTGTTGCCAGTTTCGACCGCACGCTCAACCACGTCATAGCGATGCGCCCGGAGCGCTTGGCAATTTATAACTATGCGCATTTGCCAGCCCGGTTCAAAGGTCAGCGCATGATCAGGGACGAGGATATTCCGGCTCCGTCTACCAAGCTGGAAATATTGCATCACACGATCGACAAACTGGTGGCATCCGGCTATTGCTACATCGGCATGGACCACTTTGCGTTGCCGGAAGACGAACTGGTCAAGGCCCAGAAAAATGGCACGTTGCAGCGCAATTTTCAGGGGTACTCAACCCACAGCGACTGCGATCTGATTGCGCTCGGCGCGAGCGCTATCGGCAATATCGGCAATGCGTTTGCACAGAACGCCACCTCAACTCCCGAGTATGAAAAGCTGATCAGTTCAGGTCAGCTTGCCATCAAAAAAGGTATCGAGATCGATGCGGACGATCGTGTGCGTGCTGCCGTGATTCAGGAACTGATGTGCCATGATCACCTGGACTTCAACGAATTTGGCAACGCGCACCAGATCGACTTTGGTACATACTTCGCAACTGAACTATCACGCCTTGTGCCGCTGGCTAATGACGGGCTAATCGCGCTCGAAGCCGACAACCTCCGCATCACTGCCAGGGGCAGGCTCCTGCTCCGCAGCATTGCAATGATCTTTGACCGCTATCTTACAACTACCGACAACGACAAGCGTTTCTCGCGAGCAATCTGACAAAGCGGGATTTACCCGGTCACTTTGCTTTGGACCACCATGATCCTGTTGCGGTTACCCGTTTTCAACCAACTGTAGCCGGTCACTCCCGACGGGCACGGCAGGCCGTACTGGTTTGTAGATGCGCTCCTCGAACGCCTGATCGACTTCCCGGCACAATTGCTGCTTAAAATGTTCGGGAGAGAAATCCGCGGCATGGGCACAAATACTCTGTGCGAAAAAGCGTTTCTCATTGACCTCAAATCGATTGACGGCCGCGATCAGGCTGGCAGGAGATTGCCGTTCAAAAAACACGCCGGTGACAGGTTGATTGTGCGCTTCCTGCGTATTGAGTCCGACGACCGTTTCAAGTGCGCCGCCAGAGCCAAATGCAATGACCGGGGTCCCGCAGGCCTGTGCTTCAACCGGTACGATGCCAAAATCCTCTTCTGAAGGAAAAATGAAGGCTTTCGCGCGAGACAGATAATCATGCATCACTTCAGGAGGCTGGAAACCAATGAATTCGACATTGGGGCCGGCTTTCTTACGCAACTTGGCCATCTCGGGCCCATCGCCAATCATGATGAGCCGCTTGTCGGGCATACTGGTAAACGCGTCTACTGCAAGATCGAGGCGTTTGAACGGCACGAAGCGGCCCGCAGCAACGTAAAAATCTTCTTTGTTTTCGACCGGAGTGAACAAACCGGTCTCAACAGGCGGACATACGACGTTTGATTCGCGCCGATAAAACTTGTCGATCCTGGCCTGCACAAATCGCGAGTTAGCAACAAAGCGGTCCACCGTATTGCTGGAGCGCACATCCCACGTGCGAATTCTATGCAACTGCCAGCGAGCAAACCATGACAGCGGACCATGCTCGAGACCTGTCTCGCGCAAATACTCATGATAATGATCCCATGCATAGCGCATCGGCGAATGACAATAGCTGACATGTACCTGGTTGGGGCCCGTTAACACGCCCTTGGCGACACAGTAGCTGCTCGATATCACCAGGTCATAGTCGCTCAAATCAAACTGCTCGATGGCAAAAGGCATCAAAAAAAGTAGTTTACGATAAATTTTTTCGACAAAGGGTATACGCTGAAGAAAGCTTGTCTGTGGTTTTTTACCGCGCAGAAAATGACGCTGATCTTCGGGAACGTAATCAATGAGCGAAAAAATATCGGCGTCCGGATAGCAATCAATGATGTGCTCCAGAACACGCTCTGCTCCGCCATACACTACGCACCAGTCATGCACTATTGCTACTTTCATACTATTTCTCCTGTGGCGGTTCCGAGTGCGCTGAGTTTTTCACACGGAATACCGGTTAT
>JABDLQ010000091.1 GCA_013002925.1 Gammaproteobacteria bacterium
GTGTACACCTGGCCGGCACACACCACATAGAATTCGTTGCGTGCCGTGATGTATTCAGGCTTGTGCAGGCCGTCGTGTTTTTGGCGGAACTTGATAAAGGAGTTCTTGCCTTGGTTGGAAACAATCGCCCCTTTTTCCTCCGAGAAAAAGTTGTCATTGATATCACCGTCCTCGCAGACGATGCGATTGACATCCCGGTTCGACAAGGTGCCCGACGTCACCGCTTCCGGGGAAACCACGGTGACCTCACCGGCCGATGCGACCGCGGCCACCAACAACGCTGCAAGACTAACTGTGCGCCTGGGCATCCGTGATCTCCTCCACATTTTTGATCCAGAATCGGCCCTGTTCGATCACGTAGTGAATACGAAACGTCACCGCTTCCTTGCGCGGCACCGAATCACCCACAATGCGAAGCCGCCTGGCCCTCACCTGAATGGTGTCCTTTGTGATTTCTATGGGCTTGCCCGAATCCCACTGCAGTGCGAACGACACACTGGCATAGCGTTCGGCCCGGTCGGCCACTTCGGTGAATACGTCGCGCGTTTCGGTGTAGGTGGTCGGGTGGTAGATCTTTAAAAGATCATTTAACTGGCCGCGAATAGAGCCGGCGTGATAGCTGCCGAGCATGTAAACGATGGTTTTGCCCATTGAGGCCAGATAATCGTCGCTTGCCGAGTTGCCGGAAATCACCAGGTCGCCCTGGGCGCCGAGCGGGATGATCCGCTCTTTCACTGCCTCATCGATGGTCATCACCCGATAAAAGAGCACGAGCATGAGCACCGTCACGCAAGCAAACCCGAATTTGAGCAGACGATTCTCGGCAAAGATATTGCTCGATTCCTGGACAAACCCTTGCACTTTCAAACCTTGCACCGCCATGTGGTTACTCCCGAAACGACTTCATTGTGGCGATTGGATAGCCGGGAAAATCCATCAGTCCCTGCTCAAACAGAAAATGGGCGAAGAACCCACGGGCGCGACTGCGCTTGTATGGAATAACGAGGGCGGGACCGATGAACAACATCAACCAGGTATAGCCACCGAAGATCGCTGCCAGCAGGTAAAAACAGCCCACAACAGCCAACTCATGGGTATCAAACCACAGGACTTGTAACGGCCTGTGCAGATATTCTGGTACGCGTTCTTCCATTGTCGATCCCGCCTCGTCTGCCGTGGCCTCAGATGAGCATGCCCATCGAGGTTGTGATCGAATCGGCGTTGATCAGAATGGTGCCGGCCAAAATGCCAGCAACGCCGAGGATCCAGTTCCGCATGAGCAAAGTACCGCTGTACACCATCAGCAACACAGCCCCGACGAACCCCGGTGCACCCAGCAGGATGCTGTTTACACCAATGTCGTAAAGGTCATACGCGAAGTCGCCAACCGCCGGTGCGGTCATCGCCATCGCGCTCTGTGCGCCAAAGGCCAAAACGGCAAACACTGCCATCGCCAGCTTTTTGGAAAAGCGCATAGGCTTAGTCTCCTTTTTTCGCAATTGAAGTGCCGTGTGAGGAGAGTGCCTCCTCGATCACAGCGCGACGAAACCCCAGCACCGGGGATCGATCCACATACAAGGTCGGCGTGACTGACACGCCGGCGTTTTGGGATATGACGCCGTGCACGGCCACTTGCTTGCGACCTTGATCGCAATCGTTCCACCGTGCCGGCTCTTTGCCTGCATAGACATCCAGGAAGGCCTGCTGCTGATCGCGCGAACACAAAATGTGTACGGCCTTAGGTTTTGCCATTGGATGGGCGCGGGTATCGAAAAAGACGACCCGTCTAATCGGGATCTGTCCCGGTTCCTGGGCGAAGGCGTTGTAGCGGCGACAATACAGACAATCCGGGTCGGTAAACTCAACAATCTCCTTCCCGTTCTCCGGGCCGATGACCAGGGCGTGTGCCGTGGGTATTTCATCAAACAAACCGGCGGCGAGTTCCGCCCGCCTCGCGGCCGTCAATGAGCGGCCGTCTTTGGTCCAGATTTCACCCAGAATCAGCAATTCCTTTTCCGGATGGTAATAGATCAACTTGTCGACCGTGTGCGCTTCGTAAATGCCCGGGATTGGCGACTCACGAAAATCGGTGACTATTGCGTTGGAAAAAGTGGCGCGCATTTTTTCTTGTGCGGCCAGCAGCGCGTCTTCATGTTCATTGCCGAACGTGGAAGTGCCGATAAGCAGGGCGCCCACAGCGGCGATTAGTTGAATTGCGCGTCCGGTCATTGTGTGACTTGTCATTTTCGTTTCCTGAGCAGTGACTGGTCGACGACGACTTTGGTTCCGACGCGGATCCGGTTGGTGGACACAGCGCCGGTATCCTCGGGTGGCGCAGATGGGTGAGCCGGCGCTGGGTTAGGCGCTGTTTCGTGTGCGCGGCGGTTTCGCATCGCCACGGCCGGCAAGCTGCCGCCAGTGAGAATGTAGAAAGCACCGTCTGCGCCCTGGGTCACCTCGGCGCGCCCCGTCATGGGGCGTACGTCGGTCATCGGCATGTTGCTGATGTAGGTTGGGTCAGCCTGCGCGATCGGGCGGCCACGGGCGCGGCCAAGACTCGCACTCGTATGACCGTTATCGTGTGTTGCGGTTGCCGACGACGCTGGCGACCGGGCCGTGACATCATTGCGTGCCGCAAAGACTCCTGCGGCGGGTTTTTTCGGCACCCGCTCCCGCAAGCTTTCAGCAGAGCGAATATTCCGATCTAGCTCAAGAAAGTCCGCTGTCTTGTGGCGCCAGCCGCGCGGTTGCCAGGTTGGCTGACAAACAAACGTCCCGGCAACGGGCGCAAAATCGGTGTCATGGACAATTGCAAGCTGATCGCCGATCTCCAGTTCTTCTGGTTGGCGAACTTGCGGATTAAGCTCGATAATTTCTCGCCATCGATACGGGTTTCCCAAATACTCCCCCGCAATGCAAGCCAGCGTTTCGTCGGCACGAACCGTGTGAATAATGAGACTGTCATCGGCAAGCGCGTTGCCAGCGACCAGAACCACAATCAACCCGCCAAGTCGTTTCATTGCCTCCCCTCGCCACTCAGTGGTCTCGTGCTTTTTCATGTAATTATATGACCGTGTATAATGTCAGTTGAAAAAAACGCACTTCCTGTCGGTTTTATGTTTTATACGAGTTCCTATAATATGTCAAGACGGATCCTGGACAGCGATCCAGCTTACTTTCGTTTGGCCAATGAGATCGTGGGCGTCGAGATAGTGTTGGGCGATCGATCGCGGCGCGTCGCGCCGGAGCTTCCCCTGGCATTCAGGGCACCAGCGCCTCTTTTTCATGGGTATGTCGCCCGTCAGGCGGCTTAATTCCGACCAACGTTGGGACGCAGGCCGATGTCGTCACTGGTTAACATCCGATCGGACTTTGGCAGACGGAAAGATCCCAGCGCCATATCCCAGAGGGTGAAAAACAGGCTGTAATTGACGCCCTCCTCACCCGCGGTGTTGCGCAGATGATGCAACCGATGGACCTCATTGACCGCGATCAAATAACGAAACACGCCAGCACGATAGTCCACATTGGAGTGCTGTAATAGCAACTGGACGGTGACGGCAAAAACCACCAAAAAGGCCACCTCCAGGTTTATGCCGAGGAATAACAACGGCAAGGCCCCCGGAGCGAACTCAAGCAATTGATTGGTCGGATGGCGCATAAAACCGTTAAAACCGTACATCCGCGTCATCGAATGGTGCAAACGG
>JABDLQ010000102.1 GCA_013002925.1 Gammaproteobacteria bacterium
TTTAACTCCGTGATAAGTGTTCTGCGGCTGTCGACGATCGGTACTACTCGAGCGCCTCAAGATATTCATCGGCGCCGATCAGTTCTTCAAGATCCCGGGCGTCATCCGGCTGCAACGTCATGATCCACCCTTCTTCAAACGGTGAACTGTTGATCAGTTCCGGCTCTTCTTCCAGCCGGGTGTTGACATCGGTAATCTCACCGGCGAGCGGGCAGTAGATATCGGAGGCCGCCTTTACAGATTCAACGACGGCGCAATTCTCCTGAGCCGCAAACGTCGCGCCTATATCCGGCAATTCCACAAACACCAGATCGCCAAGCGCGCTTTGCGCATGATCCGTAATCCCGATGGTTAACGTACCATCGTCGTTTTCACGCACCCACTCGTGACTGGTCGTATATTTCAAATCAGCTGGAATATCACTCATCGCTTTCTCCGTTTCAGCCTGTCACCGTCTCGTTATTCGACACGAATAGTACCATTACGAACGAATGGAAGCGCGCACAGATGCGCGGCAATCTCGCGCTTGCGAATGTTCACCGTGCACTCAGGCGAGTCGCCGTCGGCAATGCGTACGAACCCGATTGAGCGTCCCATCGTCGGAGAAAACGTGCCACTGGTGACGATGCCGGCGCCGCCATCTGCCCTGACCACTTGCTGACCACCGCGAATGACCCCGCGGCCATCCAGAATTATGCCACCGAACCAGGGCAGCTGGCCCGCAGCTTTTTGCTGCTCGAGAGCCTGCCGGCCAATAAAATCGCGGTCAGGGTCAGTAAAATTTACCGTCCAGGCCAGACCCGCTTCCAGCGGTGTGGTGCTCTGATCCATATCAGTACCGTACAGGTTTAGCCCCGCTTCGATTCGCAGGGTATCCCGGCAACCCAGGCCGCATGGCCCCGCGCCCGCTGCGATGAAGGCCTTCCATGTGTCGGCCGCATGCGCAGCTGGCATCATGATCTCGTAGCCATCCTCACCGGTGTACCCCGTCCGCCCGACATACACCGAGTTGTATTCACATCCGTTAAACGGCTTGAGTTCTTTGACTTTTGACCACAACCCCGCGAGGCCGTGATGCTCTGCGACACGTGCAAACACCTGGTTTGCTGTTGGCCCCTGTACCGCAATCATCGCGTAATCCGGTTGCTCGGTGAGCTCTACGTCAAACGCCTGTGCACGAGCATTCATCCAGGCCAGATCGTTGTCCCGGGTCGCCGCATTGACCACCATTCGAAAGTGACCGGCGTCCCGCCGATAAGTAATCAGATCGTCAACGACACCGCCGTCGTCGTTCAGCATACAGCTGTACATAGCATTGCCATTTGCTTTTAACCGGGCCACGTCATTGGCGAGCAGTACCGACAGAAAAGACTCTGCCTGCGCACCTGAGATATCGACAATGGTCATATGGGACACATCGAACAAACCGCAGGACTTTCGGACCAGGTGATGCTCTTCGACCTGCGAGCCGTAGTGAAGCGGCATGGCCCAACCACCAAAATCGACGATCTGTGCGCCAGCGTCTACATGGAGCGGATACAGCGTGGTTTGTTTTGACATGTCGAGTCCTGTTGTATGGAAAGTTGGCCAGTACCCGCATCAGGGCCGGAGCCTCGCCAATAAAGTGCTCCGGGAAGCGCGTAAATCGACACTGATAATAGCGGACCAGCGACGGGTGTCCAGTGTTCTGACAGTTGCAATCCTGCGCCCCGCCCGGTAACAATGCCGATCAGACTCACTGACCTGCCTGATCGGGGAAATATTCATGAATTTACGGTATCCAACCTCCGCTGTGCGCATCTTGCTGGCTGTCATCACCGTCTCGCTGCTTGGCGCCTGCGCAACGCCGCGGTCGAGTGCACCGGAAGCGCCGGGCGCTGCTGACCCTTCCACCGTGGCAACCGCACAGCTTCACGCGCTGTTTGACGAAGCGTGGGATATCGTGATGCAGAATAATCCAACCTGGGCGTCCGGTCTGGGTGATCTGCGTTTTAACGACCGCTGGCCCGATCGATCGCTTGCCGCATTCGCAGCCCGCCACGAGGAAGCCCGGCGCATTCTGGCCAGTTTGCGTGACATTGACCGCGCAGCGTTATCGCCAGCCGAGCAACTGAACTATGATTTGTTTGAAAGTGACTACGTGCAGGAGGTCAGCAACTATCAGTATCGCCATTTCCTGATCCCCCTGAATCAACGGGGTGGAATTCAGTCTGCCGATCAACTGGCCACCCGGATTCGGTTTGACAGTGAGCAACATTACAGGGACTGGATTACACGGCTGGCAACGTTTGACGTTTATATGGACCAGACGATCGCCCTGATGCGTCAAGGCATCAGCGAAGGTCTCGTACACCCCAGAATCATCATGGAGCGGCTACCGGCGCAGATTGCTGCTCAACTTGTTTACGACCCGACCGCCAGCCCGTTTTACTCTCCGTTCAAAAACAAACCAGATAGCATTACGCAGGCAGTATTTGATGATCTTGCCCGCGACGCACAACAGGCGATAACCACGAGTGTGTTGCCGGCGTACCAGCGCATGGCCGATTTTTTTGCCACCGAATATTTGCCGGCCTGCCGTGAATCCGTCGGTGTCTGGGACACGCCGCGTGGCAGGGAATATTACGAAAAACGCACGATGGATTACACCACGACTACCCTGTCGCCAGATGCAGTGCATGAGATCGGTCTGAGCGAAGTGGCCAGAATACGCGGTGAAATGAAAAAGGTTATGGACGGCCTCGGATATACCGGAACGTTCGCCGAATTTCTGGAATTCCTTCGTACTGACCCGCAGTTTTATCACACGTCCGCCGATGCTCTGTTACAAGATTATCTCGCGACCAGCAAACGCATCGATCCGGAGCTTGTTAAGCTCTTTTCTGATTTGCCACGCATGCCCTATGGCGTAAAACCCATCCCGGATGCCATCGCTCCCGACACGACCACTGCGTATTATTCGGGCCCGGCCGCCGACGGCAGCCGCGCTGGCTACTATTTTGTCAATCTCTACCGCCCGGAAGTGCGGCCGCGCTATGAAATCGAAGTGCTCACGGTGCATGAGGCAATGCCGGGGCACCACTTACAAATAGCGCTGGCCCAGGAGCTCGGTGACCTGCCACGATTTCGACGGTTCGGTGGTTACACCGCGTTTGTCGAAGGCTGGGGCCTGTACAGCGAGAGTCTCGGTGAAGAGTTGGGGCTGTATAAAGATCCGTATTCCAAGTTTGGACAACTTACGTACGAAATGTGGCGTGCGGTGCGACTGGTCGTCGACACAGGCATCCATTACAAGGGATGGTCGCGGCAGCAGGCAATAGATTTTTTCACAGCCAATGCAGCCAAATCCGAGTACGACATTATCAACGAAATTGACCGCTACATTGCCTGGCCTGGCCAGGCGCTGGCTTACAAAATCGGCGAACTCAAGATCAAGGAACTGAGACAACGTGGCGAACAAACCCTGGGCAGCAAGTTTGATATCCGTGCGTTTCACAAAGTGGTGCTCGGTAGCGGTGCAGTACCCTTATCGATACTGGAGCGCAATGTCGATGCCTGGATTGCCTCTCAGTAGGAACCGCTGAAAGTCGACAGGCCGCTTTATCGCGTTGGCAGCGGCAGCGCGGTGGTGCGCTTGCGTTCTTTCAATACGAAACTCGTGTTGGCCGTACGCACACCGGTGACCTGCAGCAAATTACCGATCAGTAATTCTTCGTATTCGCGCATACTGGAAATCACAATTTTCAGCAGATAGTCCGCCATGCCGCTGGTGGCGTAGCACTCCTGGATCTGTGGCAACCCGGATACCAGTTCGTCAAAATGCGCCACCGTATCGGGGTGGTGGTCTTCCAGGCTGACCATCAGAAAGGCCGTAACCTGCAATCCCAGGGGTTCCGCGTTCAAAAGCGTGACGAAACGGTCGATGACTCCCCCCTCTTCTAACCGTTTCACCCGGCGCCAGCACGGTGACGGCGACAGGCCGACGAGTTCGGCGAGCTTCTGGTTGGTGAGTCGTCCATCTTTTTGGAGCTCTTCCAGAATTCTGATGTCCATTTTATCCAATGAAATCGACATTTTTGGAATTATCTGCCTCTTATAACCGTAATTGTAACGTAATATATCATTTATAACGCTATTAGTGGCAATAAAGCAAACATATTTCGCAATAATAGAGGTAGAATATTCTAATATTCTCAGCAATGGAGAGCACGGATGGCTGCCGTTTCCAGTTACATTGCCAAAGCCCCGGACAGCGAGGGGCGGATTCATTACTCAGAGCAGGAACATGCTACCTGGGCGACACTCTATGCACGTCAGGAACTGGCAGTGCAAAACCGCGCCTGCGACGAGTATCTGCAGGCACTTGAACGTCTGGCTCTTCCCAAAGACCGAATTCCCCAGTGTGCCGAGTTGTCCGAGCGTCTGCAGGACTTCAGCGGCTGGTCAATCACTCCGGTGCCGGCGCTGATCAGTTTCGAGAAGTTTTTCAGACTCCTCGCGAACCGCACGTTTCCGGCTGCATCCTTTATTCGCCGCCCTGAAGATCTCGACTACCTGGAAGAACCGGATATATTCCATGAAATATTCGGGCATGTACCACTTCTGACCGACCCGCGGTTTGCGGCGTTTTCCGAAGCCTACGGCAAGGCAGGAATGGCGGCTGACAAGGCAGATCATGCCATGCTGGCGAGACTGTACTGGTTTACTGTGGAATTTGGACAGATCCGCCAATCCGCAGGGCTCAGGGTGTATGGCGCCGGTATTGTGTCCTCTCCGGGCGAGTGTGTTTATGCGCTGGAAAACGAATGGCCCCAGCATAAACCGTTTGACCCAATCGACATGTTGCGCACACCGTACCGCATCGATATTTATCAGACGGTGTATTTTGTGCTGGACAGTTTTGAGCAATTGTTCAAGCTTGCCAATACGGATCTTGCGGCGCTGGTACGCGAAGCAAAGAGTCTCGGCATGCATCCCCCAAGCTACCCGGCCAAGGCGTCGTAATACCTTTGGTCCACCAAATTTTGCCGAGGCTCCGGGCATGCGGAGCTGGTGCAACCTGTCGGAGTATATTGTGAGTGAACTGACCGAAAAATCCTGCACCCCCTGTGAGGGTGGCGTGCCCCCGCTGGATGATTCCGCAGTGTCAGCCTTGCTCGGCAAAATCCATGCCGACTGGGAACTGAATGACACCGGCAAAGAAATTCAACGGGAGTTCAAATTCAAGGGCTATTACAAGACGATTGCATTTGTCAACGCGGTCGCATGGATCGCCAACAATGAAGGCCATCATCCGGATCTTGAAGTCAGCTACAATCGCTGCCTGGTGCGCTATACCACCCATGCGATTGACGGACTCACCGATAATGACTTTATTTGCGCAGCCAAAATTGATGCCCTGATCAATTCCTGACGCCGCACGGAATCCGGAATCAGCCCATCGCGCCCCGGGCAAAAAAGCGTTTCAAAAAGCCCGAGTTGTTGACCAGCCCCATGCCCAGTGAACGGGTCTGTGTCACCCACGGTTGGCTGGCACGAAACAGTCGGTGCAGGCCATCCACTGCCAGCATCATTTTGCGGTTTTCATATTTGCGTTCGCGCTCGTAAGCACGCAGTGCCCACAGATCTCCCGGACGATCACCGCGCTCGCGACCGGCGAGCAGCACGCGCTGCAGGGCAACGACATCTCCAAACCCCAAATTCACGCCCTGGCCAGCCAGCGGATGGACTACATGTGCGGCATCACCGGCGAGTGCGACACACGGGGCGATATACCGCCTGGCAGATTGCATCGACAATGGAAAGCTGAGCCGCTCACTGGTTACACACAACTGTCCTAATACACCGTCGGACGCCTCGTACACCGCAGCATTGAACGCGTGGTCATCAAGCTCAAGCAGTTGCGCTGCTGCTGAGTCAGTGGTCGACCAGACGATTGAGCACGCCTGTTCGGTCAACGGCAAAAAGGCAATTGGCCCGGTGTCCAGAAACCGTTGCCAGGCTGTCTGCTCGTGCGCTTTCTCCGTCGCAATGTTGCATACAATAGCCCGCTGTTCGTAGCTGGATTGCCAGGACTCGATTCTGCACAGAGCACGCACCCCGGAATTCGCGCCATCTGCTCCCACCACCAGTTGTCCGGCATACTGGGTTTGATCGTCGCAAAATACTCGCACAGCGTCATTCTCAACCACGAGATCTTCAACACGCTTGTCCGCCTTCAACGCAATCTCCGTGGTCTCGACGGCAACCTGCGTTAATGCCCATTGCACCCATTGATTTTCGACGATACATCCCAGATCCAGCTCTCCCAGATCGGCGCTGTGAAAAGCAAGCGCCCGCTCGCTCCGGGCATTAACACTCGCATCCCACACGCGCATGCCGGAAAACGGGTGGATCTTGTCAGTCGGCACGCGCTCCCAGGCATCTGCAGTTGTCAACAATGCCCGACTGGCATGTGATATCGCCGACACCCGTAACCCGGGCGCCGCCGGCCGCGACTTGCTGATCTTGCCGGACTCCAACACAATCACCCTGAAACCTGCCTGGCCCAGCGTCACGGCCATCGCCAAACCCACCATGCCGCCGCCAACGACAATCACATCACAATCCGTCTTCACGTGGATTCCTACGCCGACTTTCTGAGGGAGTGCCGACCGGCAGCCATCAGATCCTCAACTGCATCAGCTGACTTGACCAGGTGTTTGCTCAGTACATCCGGTCCCTTGCGTGTCACCACGACATCGTCCTCGATGCGCACGCCTATGCCCCACCATTTTTTAGCGACACCTTTGCTCTTGAATGGAATATAAATTCCAGGCTCCACCGTGAGAACCATCCCGGGTTCCAGCACACGCCACTCCCCCGCCACCTTATAGTCGCCCACATCATGCACATCCACACCCAGCCAATGACCGGTGCGATGCATGAAAAACCGCTGATAGCTCTTGTCTTTGATCACACTTGCCGGCGTACCTTTCAGCAAGCCCAACTGCAGCAAACCGGCGGCAATCACGCGCACGGCTGCGTCATGGATATCATTCCAGTGATTCCCCGCCCGCACTTTGTCTATCGCTGCGATATTGGCTTTGTGGACCAGATCGTAGATGGCCCGCTGCGGCGCACTGAAGCGGCCGTTTACCGGATACGTGCGGGTGATATCGGACGCATAATACTCGAGCTCACATCCGGCATCGACGAGCAGCAGATCACCATCGTTCAGAATCTGGTCGTTTTCGGTGTAGTGCAGGATGCACGCATTGCGGCCACCACCGACGATCGGCGGATAGGACGGTGAACCACCATGGCGACGGAACTCGTACAGATATTCAGCTTCTACCTCGTACTCGTAGAGACCGGGCCTGACCATTTGCATGGCACGCTTATGCGCCAGCGACGCCACCTTCGCCGACCGGCGCATGGCAACGATTTCTGCGCGGCTTTTATATAACCGCATGTCATGAAGTACGTGGTCAAGCGCAATAATTTCCTGTGGTGAATGTGAGGTGCGATTCTGTCCGCCGGCACGCAGCCCATTGACCCAGCCGATCACCTGCTGATCAAATGCGGTGTTGACCCCCATCGTGTAGTAGACGCTGTGGCAGTTTTCCATCAGGCCCGGCAAAATTTCATCAATATCGCTGATCGGAAACGCATCATCGGCACCAAACTTGTCCACCACACCCTGAGGACCCGCGCGTAAACCGTCCCAGGTCTCTTTTTCAGCATTTCGTTCCCGGCAAAATACGATGAACTCAGCGGCAGTACGTCCCGGCACCATGACCATAACGGCTTCCGGCTCACCAAAGCCGGTCAGGTAATAAAAATCGCTGTCCTGTCGAAAGCCGTGCAAGACGTCACGACTGCGTACCTTTTCTGGTGCAGCGGGTAAAATCGCAATCGTGCCTTCGCCCATAATGCGACTGAGCTGGCGGCGGCGGCGGGCATATTCTTCCTGTTTCATGTCGTTAACCTGCAGAACGTTAGTGAGAGACGTTAGTGGCCGTGCGATTAGCAGCACGCAATTCCTCGTAAATCAATTGCGAACCGATGCGCACATACTCGGCAACTTCAAAAAATGCCCGCTCGCTGTCCTCACTGGCGTCTTCGGCAACTGCACTGGTCAGAGTGCTCAGGTCCGCCAGTATTTCCGGACATTCACCGGGCAAGCCGCTAAAGCTCTTTACGCCACCTTGCGCCATGCCATACAAAAAGCCCTGACACCAATGAGCCAGAGCCGTCGTGCGCGCAGCCAGTTCTACATCGTCGTCAGGCACCATCAGGGCATAGTCGAGGTTGCCTTCAGCCAGTTGCGCCGCACAGCGTTTTCCAATGGCAGAAAGCTCTTCACGGGCATCAGCGGCCAGCGCATTGTCTGAGGGAGCGGCGGCGATCAGCGCATCCAGCCACTGCGATACGGCGTCGTCGCCCGTCGCGCAGAGCAAGCCCAGCAAATGACCGTGGCACTCGGATGCATCCGCAGAGCCATCGCTCAACCGCATAATAATATTGTCAAATTCTGTAAAGTACATGGTGATTTTGTGGCGTGGCGAATCAGGGCCCCTATCCTATCACCGCACCAAATGCTGGCACAGGTAAGGGTGGAGATTTATCGGTCGGATAATTGACCCACCGCAGACCTCGAACTATAGTGGCCTGATGAGTGAACACAGCCCTAAACAACAATTTGAACTGGAGCTCAAAAAACTGGAACGCCGTCTCGGCGAATTACTCCATACCTGCGGCCAACTCAAGGAAGAAAATCGCTCGCTGCGCAGCCGTCAGGACGCCCTGATCAATGAAAGAGCAGGGTTACTGCAAAAGAACGAACAGGTTCGTGCACGTGTGGAAAGTATGATCGGGCGTCTCAAGGCAATGGAGCATGGATCGTGAGTGGCAACACCCCTGTCAGCGTGAGAATTCTTGATAAGGAATATCAGATAGCCTGTCCACCGGAAGAACGCGATGATCTGATGCGCTGTGCCGATTTACTTAACGACCGCATGCGCGAAATTCGTGACAACGGCAAGGTCATTGGCCTCGAGCGTGTAGCGGTAATGGCAGCTTTAAACATCAGCCATGACCTGCTGCGTGCCAGCAGTGTCGACGATAAACTCGATGATGCCATGGGTGATCGCCTCAAGAGTTTGCGCCATCGGGTCGAGGCCGTATTGGAAAACAGTCAACAGCTGGAACTGTGACGCAGACCATTTGCGACTCCGGCACACACGGCATACACTAGGACTTGGCGTTGCTGCCGTGTACGAGAACAGCCGGGATCCTCTCGACCCTAAATTTTCACATCGGGGCTGTGATCTGTCGAAGCTATTGTGCATATCCGCAAGACGGGGAGCCTACGGCTTCACGGCTAGCCCCACTTATTGCTCTGGCTCGAGAGCAATGGCTGAATACGGCACAGGTGGTGACGCCATTTTTTCCCTCGCGGGTGCGCAATGACTAAAGCGCAACTGCGCACCCAAATGCGCCGCCGGCGCAACGCCCTTACCATTGCCGAACAAACCGGCCTCGGTCACCGCTGGTGTGCTCGATTTACCGGTCTTCCACTGTTTGAAAATGCGACTGCATTTGCGGCCTATTGGCCGTGCCGCGGTGAAGTAGACATTCGTCCGCTGTTGAATCTGGGCAGGAACCTGGGCAAATCGATCTTTTTGCCGACGGTCAGTGCCACCGGCATGTGGTTCGGTCAGTGGGAAGGTACACCGCCACCAAAAAATCGTAGCTGCGGCTTGCGGCAACCCACCAAAAACAGTCCGCGGCTGCCCAACCTGCGCACCCTGGATTTTGTTATCGTTCCTTTGCTGGCATTCGACCGCTGCGGACTGCGTCTTGGTCAGGGCGGGGGGTACTATGACCGGCGATTTCAGCTACGCCGATTCCAAAACTGGCACAAGCCACCGTTGATTGGGGCCGCCTACGATTTCCAGGAAGTCGCAACAGTGCCAATGGACCCATGGGATGTGTCACTGGATCGAATTGTTACAAATGATGAAATTATTACCCCTGTCAATCGATGAGGAACCCCCCGATGAAGTATTGGTTATTCAAATCAGAACCCGAAGAATTCAGCATTGATGATCTCAAAAAAATGCCCCGCAAGACTGAGCATTGGGACGGGGTAAGAAATTATCAGGCACGCAACATGATGCGTGACGAAATGAAAAAAGGGGATCTCGGGTTTTTCTATCATTCCAACTGCGATGTTCCAGGCATCGTCGGGGTTATTAAAATTGTTCGGGAAGGGTATCCGGATCACACGGCGTTTGATCCGGACGATCCACACTTTGACCCCAAGAGCGATCCGGACAATCCCCGATGGTTTATGGTCGACGTTAGTTTTGTGCGCAAATTCAAGCGCAAAATAGCGCTGAGCGAACTTCGTGAATACGCTGACAAACAACTTCGTGAACTAACACTTTTGCGACGTGGAAACCGACTCTCCGTAATGCCGGTAGGAAAGAAAGAATGGCAGTTTATCGAATCACTCGCGAAGTAAAATACGCTCGAAGCCCTATTTTTTCTGTACAAAACGTTATTTGTTAATCGGAACTGCGTCACAGATTAATCAATACAACAACTTCAGACTTGTGGTTGTAAAGACACAGTCGTGTTCACACTCCGGGTTTCACTTGCTGCAACTGACATTGCTAAAAATTGTAAGTTGCTGGAATTTTTGACCTTAGTGTATATACTCGATTGCGACAACCCGACACGGAGACCATTAATATGGCTACGAAAAAGAAGACCTCTCGAAAGAGAAAAACCACTACCCGTCGCAAAAAAGCGACAACGCGAAAGCGTAAGACGACTGCGCGGAAGAAAACCACCGCTCGTAAGAAACGGAAAGTAACCCGCAAGAAGAAAGCCGCACCTAAGAAAAAGAGAAAGGTAGCGAAGAAAAAGAAGAAGACAACCCGGAAGAAGAAAAAGGTAGCTAAGAAGAAAAAAGTTGCCAAGAAAAAGAAAAAAACTACCCGGAAGAAGAAAAAGGTAGCTAAGAAAAAGAGAAAAGTTACCCGGAAGAAGAAAAAAGTAGCTAAGAAAAAGAAGAAGACAACCCGGAAGAAGAAAAAAGTAGCTAAGAAGAAGAAAAAGGCTACCCGGAAAAAGAAAAAGGTAGCTAAGAAAAAGAAAAAGACGACCCGGAAGAAGAAAAAGGTAGCTAAGAAAAAGAAAAAGGCTACCCGCAAGAAAGCGACTCGCAAAAAAGCGACTCGTAAGAAAGCAACTCGCAAGAAAGCGACGCGTAAGAAGGCAACTCGCAAGAAAGCGACTCGCAAGAAACGTTCGACCCGCAGGAAGAAGCGGTAACACTCCGCAAGGAGCTACAGCCGCAGGAACTCTGGTGGAGCGCCAGACACACTGCAGCCAGAAAAACAGGCCCGCGCTCCGGGCCTGTTTTTTTATGGGCGACTGATACCCACACCGACCGCTGATGTGCTATTTTCAGACCGGGTTTGGCTATTTCCCGGGACAATTGCATTTTATGGATCAGACCACGAAAAAAGTTGCCGCGGCAAAAGCAGCACTCCAATACGTCAGGCGAGGCACGATTATCGGTGTTGGCACGGGCTCGACGGTCAACTGTTTTATCGACGCGCTGGCCGCGGATGGTGGACTGATTCAGGTTGCCGTTTCCAGTTCTGAGGCCTCGACCGCCCGGTTGAAAAACATCGGCGTTACTGTGGCGGATCTCAATGACATCGGGTCACTCGATCTGTACATCGATGGGGCTGATGAAGCGAACGCAGACCTGGCGCTGATCAAGGGTGGTGGTGGTGCGTTGACGCGTGAAAAAATTATCGCGCAGGCAGCCCGCACGTTTGTGTGTATGGTCGATGATTCAAAAATGGTACAAACACTGGGCGCTTTCCCACTGCCGGTCGAAGTAATCCCGATGGCCAGTCGCCTGGTTGCGACCGCGATTGCAGAACTGGGTGGTGACCCGAAGTTGCGTGCGGGCTTTGTAACCGATAATGGCAATCATATTCTGGATGTTCATGGCCTCGCCATTGACGCTCCTGTGAACCTCGAAAATGAGCTGAATCAAATCCCGGGAATCGTCACTGTGGGTTTGTTTGCCAGGCGGCCCGCAGACCTATTGATTGTGGGCCGGGATACCGGCGTCGACACGATAACCCGTTAGCTTGTCCGACAAACTCCCTTCAGGACACAGGCTGCCGGTGACCAAACGCGCAACCAGTCTCAGCGTCAGATCCGTGTCTCGTAATGGCAGCTCCTGAATGTGCAACGGACATGAAAAAGCCGGTCTGTGATCAGACCGGCCAGGGATATTGCGATCAGTTGGAAAACGCTTAACGTTTCGAGAATTGCGTCGCGCGCCGGGCCTTGCGCAGACCCACTTTTTTGCGTTCTACCTGACGCGCATCACGAGTCACAAAGCCTGCGCTGCGTAACGGTGTGCGATTGACTTCATCATATTGAATCAGAGCGCGCGTAATGCCGTGGCGAATTGCTCCCGCCTGACCCGTCGTGCCGCCGCCCGTTACAGTGACATTAATGTTAAATGTGTCTTCCGAATTTACGACCTGCAGTGGTTGACGCACAATCATGCGTGCCGTCTCGCGGCCAAAAAACTTGTCCAATGGTAAGCGGTTTACGGTTATTTCGCCGTTTCCGTGCGTCAAATAAACCCGCGCCGTCGAGGTTTTGCGGCGGCCGGTACCATAATATTGCGTATCACTCATTTATCTATTCCCGTTTACAGCTCAAGCGGCTGCGGTTGCTGTGCGCTGTGCGGGTGCTCGGCACCTGCAAACACCCTGAGTTTCTTTAACATGCTGCGTCCCAGAGAGTTTTTTGGGAGCATGCCCCGGACTGCTGCCGTCAACACAGATTCAGGAGCCCGCTCCAGGCGCTTGTCGAGACGCTCGGATTTCAGATTGCCAATATATCCTGTGTGATGGTGATACATTTTTTGTGTCAGTTTGTTACCGGTGACGTGCACTTTCTCGGCATTAATCACGACAATGTAATCACCTGTATCCACGTGCGGGGTAAATTCCGCTTTGTGCTTACCACGCAGACGCGATGCAAGTTCAGTGGCCAGACGGCCCAGAGTCTTGCCATTGGCATCCACAATGTACCAATCGCGCTTTACCTCAGCAGGCTTTGCTGAAAATGTCTTCATTATCAATATTCTCCAAAGGCCAACACAGATCGGCCCAAGCGATCAGCGAAAGGGCCGCAATTTTAAAGGAGGTTCCCCGTCAATGCAATGCCATAAGCGACCCACATGCCCATCACCGATGGCACGATAAGCCCCTGTAATCAAAGGATTTACATGCGATAATGTCGCCGTAATGCGAATTTATTCCGGAAAAATTTTGCCCTGATACCGCTTGCAAAGCGCGGCAGACAGCCTGCAGCGCCGGCGTGGCGCTGCAGCTTTAACTGCCTAGAACGTATATTCCAGATTGATCGCGGTAAATGTGTCTGTTTTGTCCAGACCGGCAGGCACATCTGAATTGTTCTTTATCGTGAAGCTGAAGACCAGCGCCAGTGCATCACGCAATTTGGCGTTAATTCCTGAAACTGATTGGGTAAATGTGTTGTCGCCGCCAATTTCTATGCTCAGTGTCTGGGTGAATGCAGAAGTCTCACTGATAGTGTACTGATAATCGCCCGCCAGCTTGATGATCCCGCTGCTGTCATCCGTGCCGTCGGCAAAATCCTGTTGCCGGAATCCAATCCCAATCTCCGCATTCAATACATGCACATCGTTGTTCAGAATCCGCCGCCCGTACCCGATGGTTTCGGACAAGGATGAATCCACACCGCTGAATTTATCCTTATCATAGTTTACGCCGCCAAAAATATAATCGTAATCGTGCAGGTCCCATTTGGCCTTGTAGTCGATGACGTAACGTTCCGCTGTGCTGACACCATTGGACTCTGCACCGATAACCAACAAGCCCAGCTTGTGGTGCCAGCGCTGGAGGTCATAGCCGATGTTCAGGCTGGCATTCAGGTTGGTGGTGTCGGAATTACCCGAAGTCGACAGAAATCCAAGGCCGGCCTTGGCGCTCCACGGCCCGCCATCGTCGGCAACGACGAACGCTTGAACAAAAATAACGCATAACAATGCGACAACCCGAGTCATAGCAAACCCCTTACTGTTGAGTATGAAAGCAACCGCAACACTGCAAATGATGCAGATCGCGAGACGTTTTTTGTGTATTGTGACTGCGGCAGCTACCGCAACGGCGCATATGATAACTGATGCGGTGCCAAGCACAATCATTTTCAATTGAAAAAAATAATGGCGAAATTACCGACCCGGGAAGATTTAACAAAGGATGCCGATCTGTGCGTAAAATGCGGCGTCTGTCTGCCGCATTGTCCTACCTTTGCGTTACACAATGACGAAACCGAATCCCCGCGCGGCCGCATTGCCCTGGTACAGGGCCTGGCAAATAATCAGCTAAGTCCCACACCTAAAGTCAGGGAAAGCCTCGATCACTGTCTGAGCTGCGGCCGTTGCGAAAGTGTCTGTCCGGCGCAAGTACCGTATTCGCGGCTCATGGATGGTGCACGCTTCATCCTGCCAACAACACCAGCGCGTACAGTGCGCAAACGCCGGCTGACGGCACGACTTCTGAAGTCACCACGGATACTGCGTATTCTGGCGCAGCTGGCCAGAATGTTCAGAAGAACGGGGCTCCATAAAGCGTTCGGTCCGGATTCTGCAGCGGGCCGCACGATCGCCTGGCTACCCGAGTCCATTACGATTGCCCGTCACACGCTGCCGGTGAATGCAGGCGCAACCGCTCTGATTTTTCCAGGTTGTCTTACCTCCGCATTTGAGCAGGACATAGTTGATTGCGCCGTGCGGATCGGTGAGCGTCTCGGCGTGGTTTGGCAGGAGCCGCAAAAATCACTGTGTTGCGCCGGTTTGTACCAGCATATGGGCGAACACGCGGCCACCGGGTCACTGATGACCATGGCCGTTGATGAACTGGCGGCACATCCGCACCTGCCGATCGCGACAGTGTTGTCCGGTTGTGGCAAAAGCCTGCGCGAAAATCTCGCCGGTGCTGATACGCGCCGGGCTGCACAGGTGCGCGAGCGGCTGGTCGATATTCACACATTGCTGCTGCAAAGTTTCGACCGCAAGTTTGAACCGGTTTTTGCGCCGGCACGGGAACCCGTTGCAGTGTATTTGCCGTGTTCAATTAGCGCTGGGCAGCAGCAGCATTTGATACGGTTGCTAAATCACGTCCCCGGGGCACAAGTCCACGTGATCAGTCGGGGCTTTGGCTGTTGTGGTGCTGCAGGAGACAATATGACGACCTACCCCGACACGGCGGATGCGCTGGTGGAACCACTGATCACTGAGGCCGTGGGTCTGGGCGTATCAAGGATACTCATTCCCAACCTCGGCTGCGCGTGGCACTGGCGCGCCAATCTACGCAGACGCAATGCCCCCATCACGGTCTGCCACCCCCTGCAGTGGCTCGGTGCACACCTGAAAACAAACGATCATGCTGGTGCGGGTGCTATAATTAATGGATGAATTTTTCTCCAACAACGTTTATGGACGGGCTCATTGCCGGCGTCGATCAGACGCTGCGGCAGCTGCACCGTGTATCGGAACAGGGAGCACCACCTGCGCGGCGTACTCAACGCGTGGATCTCAGTAGCTCACCAGAGCCGCTGGAGGACCAGCAGCGACAATTGTCCGGACGGCTCATGCGCGTCAATCACTCCGGCGAGGTCGCGGCGCAGGCGCTTTATCACGGTCAGGCACTGGGGACCCGCGATCCCGCCCTGGCGCAGGCTCTTCGTGAGGCGGCTGACGAAGAAGCAGAGCATCTGGATTGGTGCGAGCAGCGGCTCGGTGAATTGCTTGCGCGGCCAAGTGTGCTCAACCCGCTTTGGTATGCAGGCTCGTTTGCCCTGGGTTACACCGCGGCACTGGCCGGAGATCGCTGGAGTCTTGGTTTTATTGGTGAAACCGAGCACCAGGTGGTGCAGCATCTGGATGAACATCTGAAGCGGTTGCCAGCGGCAGACCAACGCAGCCGGCATATTCTCGAAACGATGCAAGCCGATGAAGCTCGTCATGGAGAATCGGCGATGGCCGCGGGTGGCCAGGAACTGCCCGGGATCATAAAACGACTGATGCGCCACGCGGCAAGGGTCATGACCCGTACCGCATTTTGGTTGTAATGTGACGGCCGTCTCTATTCGCATAGACATCTGTCATTATTCGCTTACGAAATCAATGAATTGCTGCTAAACTCAGGCTTGCTGAGTTCAGTATTTTCAAAGAGGTGAAGAGGTAATCATGGAAGCAAAGGAAAAGGCCCTTAGCGAAGTTCCGGCAATCAATCGATTCCTGAATTATTGCAGGATGCGCACCGTGCCGTCCAAGACGGTGGTGATTCATGCCGGCGATCTCCCGGATATCCTCTACTACCTGGTGTCAGGCTCTGTCGAAGTGATGATTGAGGATGAAGACGGCAACGAAATGGTGTTGGCGTACCTTAACAAGGGAGAGTTTTTTGGCGAGATGGGACTGTTTTATGAACGGCCCACCCGCAGCGCATGGGTGCGCACCCGAACTGAATGTGAAATTGCTGAAATGACATACCCGCGGTTTCGACAAATTGCCAGTGAAAGCCCGGGCCTCGTGTTTGAGTTGGCCACTCAGCTTGCATCGCGCCTCAACCGCACCAACCAGAAGCTGGGCGATCTGGCTTTTGTTGACGTGACAGGTCGTATCGCACATGCCCTGATGGATTTGTGCAACGAGCCTGACGCGATGACCCATCCTGACGGGATGCAAATCAAAGTCAGCCGGCAGGAATTGAGCCGACTCGTGGGATGCTCCCGTGAAATGGCTGGTCGGGTGCTGAAAGTGCTGGAAGAACAGGGATTGGTCACTGCAAGCGGTAAGACGATTGTCGTGTTCAACGCAAGACCCGGGCAGCGACGCTAGGGTAATGACCTGCATGTATCCTTAAAAGCCGGCGCCCGCCGGCTTTTTTGTGGGCCCTGATCAGTGGGCCCTAATCAGTGGGCCCTGCTCAGTGGGCGCTGACCTGGCTGAGCGGAGCGGATTCAGCGGCCAGAAAATTGCGCAATAACTGGTGTCCATGTTCGGTGAAAATGGCTTCGGGATGAAACTGAACGCCATACAGCGGCTTGTGCCGATGTCGCAAACCCATGATTTCATCACGCTCGCCCGCCTTGTATGACCAGGCATTGATCTCCAGCACGTCAGGCAGACTGGCCGCATCCACCACCAGCGAGTGATAGCGCGTAGCTTCAAACGGGCTCGGAAGACCGGCAAAAACATGTGCGCCGTCGTGGAAAACCTCCGAAGTTTTCCCGTGCATCACCGCGCGTGCGTGGACAATGCTGGCACCACAGCTTTGGGCAATGACCTGGTGACCGAGACAGACACCCAGAATCGGAGTCGTCGCGCCCAGGGCTTCTACCAGTTGCAATGACACGCCGGCGTCGTCGGGAGTACCCGGCCCTGGTGAGATGACGATTCGATCCGGGGCCAGATGCCTGATCTCATCGATGCCCATGGCATCATTGCGCTTCACCAGCACCTCCTGCCCCAACTCCTGCAGATACTGGACCAGATTGAACGTAAACGAATCGTAGTTATCAATCATCAAAAGCATTTACAGGCTCACACCGCTCGTGCAATCTCTGCGCGCATGGCGGCAATCACCCCGGCATAATCATCTGCACCGAAAATTGCGGAACCGGCAACAAAGGTATCGGCGCCAGCTGCTGCAATCTCTCCGATATTATTGACCTTTACGCCGCCGTCGATCTGCAGGCGTATATCGTAATCAGTGGCGTCGATGCGACGGCGCGCGGCGCGCAGTTTTGGCAGCGCTGCGGGAATAAACTGCTGCCCCCCAAAACCCGGGTTTACCGACATAATCAGAATCATATCCAGCTTGTCCATGACATGCTCAAGATAATCAAGCGGCGTGGCAGGGTTAAACACCAGGCCGGCTTTGCACCCTGCCTCCCGGATTAATTGCAAGGTGCGGTCGACATGCCGTGTCGCTTCCGGGTGAAATGTAATCCAGGTCGCGCCGGCGGCGGCAAAATCTCCGATGATTCGATCGACCGGGCTCACCATCAGATGAACGTCAATCGGTGCGCTGATGCCATGCTTGCGCAACGCCTCGCACACCAGCGGACCGATGGTCAGATTCGGTACATAGTGATTGTCCATCACATCAAAATGCACACTGTTGGCACCAGCGGCCAACACCGCGTTCACCTCATCGCCCAGCCGGGCAAAATCCGCCGAGAGTATAGACGGCGCGATTTGGTAGTCAGTCATAGTCACTCCAGTTGTCAATTGGCTCTGCAGCAACACACTTTGTGTCGCTGGATACAGATGTGATGCTCATAGTACCTATTTGTCCAGGGTTAGCGCAGACCGCGCGCGGACTTTATGACCTCGTAAGCGTCTTTACAACGCTCCAGAGACTCTTTGGCCTGCTCTCTTTCATCTTCGGACAGGACATCGGTCACCAGTTTGTCGGGATGGTAGCGGTTCATCATGCGCCGGTAGGCGATCTTGATGTCGTCGTCACTGGCTCGCTCGTGCACACCGAGCTGACGATAAGCCTGCTGAATCGAGCCAATCGAACGCGCACCGTGACGACCACGCAGGCCAGCCTCGATCGACGCCATTTCGACTCGGCTCACACCAAGTGCCTTGCATACTTCCCAGGTGCGCTGTCGTGTCGCCGGATGAATCTGGTTGTCCGCCAGCATGACCTGTAATTGGGCAGTGACAAATGTCAGCAATACCTGATGATCATGGACCGCCCGCCGGAATTGCTGCAGCACTTGCGCCAATGGAAAATCAGCTTGCTTGCCTTCGTTAAAAAACCGTCTGGCCAGGTTGATTTGCTGGGGACTCAGCGCCCAGCGCTGCATCACCGCGCTGGCGGCGGCAATCTCATCTTCAGATACGCGACCATCGGATTTGGCGATATGGCCCATCACGGCAAATGTCGTGTAAAAGAGCTGGTGCTCCGGCGCCTCACGATGCTCGTCATCATGCTCGTCGCTGTTTGCGCGATCCATCAGACCACGATCGAACTGGTGACCAACAATCAGTCCGACGATTCCGCCAAGCAGCCCTTTGCCGGCAACCGCACCGATTACGGCACCGATGAGCTTTCCCCACCAGGGTCCATCCAGCCAGCCTCTCAAAGTGTCCTCATCATGCGTTCCAGTGTTCTTGCCTATTGACCGGCACCAGTGTCGATTGTCACAATGCGTGGGCACCGTGTCCCAAACGATTGACGACACCTGAGTTCTTGTTCAATAAAGGCACATAGTATCAGCCAACACTCACATTTCGCTTGTTCCGACCTGAGTTATTTTCCGGTGTTCCGGGGCTGTGAGATATCGTGCCCGGGATAGCTGCACTGCAGGAGTCCTGCTTGCGCTCTTTGCCGTTGGTTCACCGGGGCAAAGTCCGTGACAGTTATGCCGTAGACGACGATCTGTTGCTGATTGTGGCAACTGATCGCCTGTCGGCGTTCGATGTGGTGTTGCCTACCCCGGTTCCGGGAAAAGGGCAAATTCTAACTGCTATTTCAAATTTCTGGTTTCACAAGACCGCTCATCTGGTGCCAAACCACCTTACCGGGATTGCAGTTGAAGACATCGTGACTGATCAGGATGAACGCGCCCAGGTGGCGGGACGCGCTGTGGTGGTCAAACGCTTGCGGCCGATCCCTGCAGAAGCTGTCGTTCGGGGTTATCTGATTGGTTCCGGATGGCACGACTATCAGCAAAATGGCGAGGTCTGCGGCATACCGTTACCACCGGGTTTGCAAATGGCGCAGCAGCTGGAAACACCTTTATTTACTCCGGCAACGAAGGCTGCTGCCGGTCATCATGATCAGAACATTAGCTATGCTGAATTCGCACAACTCGTCGGCCCGGACATCGCCCGGCAGTGCGCGGACTTCACCAGCGAGCTGTACACTTTCGCTGCCGGATTTGCCGCCGCGCGGGGCATCATCATCGCTGATACCAAGTTTGAATTCGGGCTGGATGAGCATGGCCAGGTAATTTTGATGGATGAAATCCTGACGCCGGATTCCTCGCGTTTCTGGCCGCAGTCGACGTATCGCGAAGGCAGTAGTCCGCCAAGCTATGACAAACAGTTTGTACGTGACTACCTGGACACCCTGGACTGGGACAAACAAGCACCCGGTCCCGCCATTCCGGCAGATATTCTACGCAAAACTGCCGCACGTTATCGTGAGGCACAGGAGCTTCTGACCGGTCCCGCCAGAGAACCCGGAGCACCATCAGTTAAGACCTCGTAAAAGCCCCTATGGACACAAAATGTCACATGGCCTGAACCCATTATTTTTTTGTAGAAGTACGGTTTATGCTGCCCAGCCACTGGCGGGCGTGGCACAGCCAGCGATTCAGACTGTCCGGGATGTGGCACAATCCACACGGCAAACAACTTGCACCGGTACTCCACAACGTGCAACAGTAATACCAATCTTAACCGTCTGATCAATATCGTGAAAACTCTCTCTCAAACTATCCCTGATCTACTGTGGCACGAGCGCTGGAAGACTGCCGCTCCCCTGACACGGGCGGTGATCCACGTTTTACGCTACCCCTATGCCGTTGTGCGGGATGCGCTGTTGGGTGAACTCAACATGCGTGCAATGAGCCTGGTGTACACCACGCTGCTGTCCCTCGTACCGTTGATCGCTTTGAGCTTTTCCCTGTTGAAAGCTTTTGACTTTCATTACGAAGTGGAACCGCTGCTCAACAACCTGCTGTCACCGCTTGGCAGCGAGGCTCCTGTCATCACCAGCCGGATCATCCAGTTTGTGGAAAACGTCAAAGGTTCGACGCTCGGCTCGATTGGTTTTGCGTTGTTAATCTACACGGTGTTCTCGATGGTCCAGAAAGTGGAGGAAAGTTTCAACCACGTGTGGCAAGTCACCCGTACTCGCAGCCTGGCGCGACGTTTTAGCGAATACCTCAGCGTGATCGTGGTAGCGCCGGTGTTGATGCTGATTGCCATCGGACTCATTGGAACATTGTCGGCAGACAGCATTACTTCGAAGTTACTAAAGTACGAATGGGTCGCCGAATCGACGATCTGGTTGAGCCGCTGGATGCCGCTATTGTTTATCAGTGCTGCTTTTAGTTTTGTATACGGGCTGATTCCCAATACACGAGTTACGGTCAAAGCGGCCGTCATTGGTGGCATCGTCGGCGGGGTAATCTGGACTCTCGCCGGCGAACTGTTTGCGGCGCTCGTGGTTGGCTCGACCAGAACCACCGCTATTTATTCCACATTTGCCATCATGATTGTTGCGCTGATCTGGCTCTACCTGGGCTGGCTGATTTTGTTGATTGGCGCAAAGCTGTCCTTTTACATACAAAATCCACATTATTTGCGCCATGGTCAGCGGCGGATCGAACTTGGCAATGCAATGCGCGAAGAACTGGCGCTGGGGTTGATGACCCGGGTTGCCGCTCATCATCAGGGTCGCTACGCCAGCCCGACTGTCAACGATATTGCACAAGAACTGGGTATTACCGGTGATATGCTGGCACCCATTTCTGCCAAGCTGGAAAAAAGCGGTCTCTTGTTAAAAACCGAAGACAATGGCCTGGTGCCGGCTATGGATTCCGGTGAAATTTCACTGCTGGATGTGCTGGATGCGGTAAGAGACGTTCGCTCCGCAGACGTTGCTGACAGCCAGATCGATGCAACCATGAACACGATCAATGAGGCCATCGCAACTTCGCTCGAAGGCCAGACTCTGCGCACCTTGATCGCCACTGAACAACCCCCGAACGACGCGAGGGAATGAATCCCTCACAGGCGGTTGCGGCCCACCGGTACCTTTCCGGACTCTAATTACCTGCGATGGTCAAATCATCCAGCAGCATGGAACCACAACGGATCTTGGTGCGCGTATCTATATCGGTACCGATACCGACCAGGCGCTGATACATGTCGAGCAGATTTCCGGCTATCGTGATTTCATGCACCGGATAGGCAATGGCGCCGTTTTCCACCCAAAATCCGGCGGCGCCCCGCGAATAATCCCCGGTCGTACTGTTGACCCCCTGACCGATGAGTTCCGTTAACAGCAAGCCGGTGTTCATCTGTTGCAGCAGGCCATCGAAATCGTGTTCACCGGAAGCCACCAGCATATTGTGAATACCGCCGGCGTTACCCGTGGTTTTCAGTCCCAGTCGCCGTGCCGAATAGCTGCTCATAACGTAATCCAGCAAGACCCCGTCACTGACCAGATCGCGACGCCGCGTAGTGACACCTTCAGCATCCATTGGCACGCTGCCAAACGCCTTGGGAATATGGGGGTCTTCCACGATATTGACGAACTTCGGAAAAATTCGGGTGCCCTTGGCGTCCAGTAAAAATGTCGTTTTACGGTACTGGCTGGCGCCACTGATTGCGCCTAAAAAATGGCCAACCAGTGAACGCGCCAGAATAGCTGGAAACAGCACCGGCGCAGTACATGTGGGTATCTTTTTCGCACCCAGCCGCGCGACCGCTCGCCGTGCCGCCTCGCGCCCCACTGCGACGGCCGATTCCATTTCACCGGGATCGCGCACCGAGCTATACCAGTAATCACGCTCCATGGCGCCGTCATCATCTGCGGCCAGCACCGCGCAGCTAACGCTGTGACTGGTCATACTGAAACCGTCGGCAAACCCGTGCGAATTCCCATAGACGCGAGTTGTACGATGACTGTTGACCGAAGCACCTTCGGAATTCCGGATGCGTACGTCCGCATCCCGGGCTGCCGTTTCGCAAGTTTGTGCAAGCTCGATCGCTTCTGACGGGGTGATGTCCCACGGATGATAAAGTTGCAGATCCATCAGGTCCGTGGCCATATCCGCTTCCAGCGGAAGCCCGGCGGCCGGATCGGCAGCGGTGAACCGGGCGATAGAACACGCTTTGCTGACGGACTTGTGGAGTGCTTCATCGCTAAAGTCAGAGGAGCTTGCCGAGCCTTTGCACTGGTCAAAATAGACGGTGACGCCGATGCCACGGTCGCGCTGATATTCCAGTGTTTCAACCTCGCCCAGACGCACGTTGACGGCCATACCGGTGTTGACACTCAGCGAAGTTTCCGCCGCAGTGGCACCCATCGAAGAGGCCAGATCGCAAATACGGTTGGCAAGATCGACGAGATCCTGGCGGTTCAGTGGCAATTTCAAACTCATCGCGGGTTTCCATTTGACCTTGATCTGACAACCGTGAGTGTACCTGAGCGCACCGTAAATTGGTGCCTGTTTGCACCACCGATCCGCATCGGAGACAAATTTTTGTGCCGATCCTCGCCGTTGGCAGTTTCAGCACTTATACTGTATGGAACAGACCCAACGAGGCGCCCCACGATGATAAAATTTACGCTAAGCCTGATGCTGCTGGGTATGTACGTGGCCACGGTCGCCTGTTCCGGACAGGCACCTGAGTCAGCCCCGGACAGCGCCTCAATGCCGGGCCGTCAGCCGGTCAAAATTGCACCTGTGGAGGTCGATAAACAAATGACTAAAGCACCAGTAAACGGTGGCGTTCCCGATGCATTGCTGGAGGAACTACGCAACAAAGTTGTCCAGGAAAGTGGCATCGACAAAGCACAGATCGTGACGGTGCGGGCGGACAAAGTCACGTGGCGAAACGGCTCATTGGGCTGTCCGCAACCAAATTTGATGTACACCCAGGCCCTGGTACCAGGGTATTGGGTGATATTGCGCGCCGGCCGCGAAGAATTTGACTACCGGGCAACCGAACAGGGCAATAAATACATGCGCTGCCGCAGTATGACCAAGCAGGCACCAATCATTCATGAAGATCATGACAGCTAGCAAGTCACCCGACAACCCGGATGATCAGGACCACGACTCGTCACCGACACCGCAGCTGAGCAAAACAGCCATGAAAAAGAACATGCTGGCTTTGCAAAAGCTGGGCGAGGAACTGATTGAGCTGTCGCCCGCCCAGTTAGGCAAAATCCCGTTGCCAGAGGAGCTGCACCGTGCGGTCCTCAGTGCGCGTAAAATGACACGGCACCGTGCGCTGTACCGACAGCGTCAGTACATTGGCAAAATCATGCGCGCAATCGACGCGGAACCCATTCAAAGAGCATTGGATAACCTGCGCCACCCGGAACGCCTTGCAGCCGCCCGCTTTCACCAGGTTGAATCCTGGCGTGATCAGATGATCTCTACACAGGGAGCCAGCGCCACCGGGTTCATCGATCAATATCCGGCGGTTGACCGTCAGCAACTGAGTCAGAAAATCCGGGCGGCTGTCAAGGAACACGAAACGGGTAAACCCGCGGGCGCCGGCCGTGCATTATTTCGCTTCATCGACGGGATTTTAGTCGAGGCCGATGAAAACAAACCCGGCGATACGTCGTGATTACCGCCACCCACGCTGGTAGACTCCTCAAATGACCTGTCCTGTTGGCATTATTATGGGCTCGCAGTCCGATTGGGAAACCATGCGGTCTGCGAGCGACGTTCTCGACGAGCTCAACCTTGCATACGAAGTGCGCATCGTATCTGCGCATCGCACTCCGGATCTGTTGTTCGAATATTGCGAAACCGCGCGCTCGCGCGGCCTTGAAGTGATTATTGCCGGCGCCGGCGGAGCGGCCCATCTACCGGGAATGGCAGCAGCCAAAACCAGCGTTCCTGTCCTTGGTGTGCCCGTGCAGTCACGTGCACTGAATGGCATGGATTCATTATTGTCTATCGTGCAAATGCCCCGTGGCGTACCGGTCGGCACACTGGCGATCGGCACCGCCGGCGCTGCCAACGCCGCGCTGCTGGCTGCTGCAATCGTAGCCAATCATGATCACACGGTGCGCGCTGCGCTCGAGCAATTTCGCAGCCAGCAGACGGCTAAAGTGCTGAACCACAGCGACCCACGCGATTGATATCATGAACCAGATTGTAGTTGGCATTGTCGGTGCCGGACAACTCGGCAGAATGATGGCGCTGGCTGGCATACCCATGGGCTTACGCTTCGAGTTTCTTGACAGCAACCCGCAGGCACCAGCCGCCAGCCTTGGAAAGCTGCATGTGGGTTCCATCAATGATGCATCCGCCCTGGCGCAGCTCGCCGATGCTGTCGATGTGATGACGTTTGAAGTGGAAAATATACCTGCAGATGTGTTTTCTGCCGTCGCAGACAAGACTGTGCTCGCCCCTTCCGCCAAGGCACTTGGCATGGCCCAGGACCGCTTGTGTGAGAAAAAACTCTTTCACAAACTGCAGATTCCCACGGCACGCTTCGCGCCCGTAGACAGTGAACAGGACTTGCAAGAGGCCGCCGATGACCTGGGGTTTCCCTGTGTACTAAAAACCCGTCGTATGGGATACGACGGTCGTGGCCAGGTGTTCCTGCACAGCGATACCGAATTGTCTGATGCCTGGCGCAAACTGGATTCTAACGAACTGCTGCTTGAAGAATTCGTCGACTTTGAACAGGAGATGTCACTCATTGCCGCGCGCAACCGTAGTGGCGCGACGGTGTTTTACCCATTAACCACCAACACCCACTGTAACGGGATTCTGCACACGAGCCAGGCGCCATCAGGTAACACAGAGCTCACAGCGAAGGCTCGGCACTATGTGCACAACTTGCTGGATGACCTGGATTACTGTGGAGTGCTCACGCTGGAGTTGTTTGTTACGTCTGCCGGTCTGCTTGCCAATGAGATCGCGCCACGCGTGCACAATTCCGGACACTGGTCAATTGAAGGCGCTGCCACCAGCCAGTTTGAAAACCATCTGCGTGCGATTCTGGATTGGCCGCTGGGCAGTACCGCGGTCACGGGGCACAGCGCGATGATTAATTTCCTCGGCTGCCTGCCCACACCAGAGCAAAGCCTCGATATACCTGGCCTGCATTACCACAGCTATGACAAGGCGGCCAGGCCCTCACGTAAAATTGGTCACGCAACTATCGTGGCAGAACAACCCGACGCATGCGAGCAGGCCGTGCAACGCGTCCTTGAATTTTATACACCGGCGACCTGACGCCTTACCGCTATAGCAACAGGCCTTCACTGTGATAGCGCCGTATTGCCAGCCAGGCCAGAAACACGCCGAATGCGGTTGTTGACACGGCCGAAATCAGCACCGCCTGCGCTTCCAGTTCATTACCTTTGATCATTTCCGTGATCAGCAGATGCTGGCTCAAACTGGGTATGGTCAGCCATTGGGCGGCTGGTTTGACGGCCGCAAAAACCGCAAACATGATCGGCAGGACCGGTAGCATCATCGACATGGACAGGTAGCTTTGTGCTTCTTTATAGGTTTTTGTAAACGTCGAAATAATCGTCATAAAGGCGGCGGCGAATAGCACAAACGGCAACATGACAAGAAAGGATCGTGCCGCAACTGACACCGGAAAGTTCGCTACCATGTCCAGCTTTTCCAACGGGATCAGCTGGATGCTAAAGTAAAATGCGGTAATTGTGATTAATGCCGAGGCCGCCATAAAGGCACAGGTCGCCGCCATTTTGCCGATAATGATATTGGTGCGCGATGCCGGCACCGTCAGCAGAGATTCCAAAGACCCACGTTCACGTTCGCCGGCGGTGGTGTCGATGGCAAGATACATGCCGCCCATCAGAACCGCAAAAATAAGAAAATAGGTCAGCATGCCGAGAATCATAATGGCCCTGGCAGCAGGCGTTGACACATCAATCGAGTCCACGAGCACGGGTTCGGTTATCATGCTGCTGACCCCGCGGGCCTGGAGCCGTAACGCACCGATTTTCTTGCTGTACCCGGCCAGCAAACCGCGTAACTGTCGATAGGATTTTTGGGTTTTCTGGTCCGACTGGTCGGCCACGATCATCACACCCGCAGGCAGCCCCTGCCGGAAGTAATCCGGGTATTTGTCACTAACGATGAGGATCACTGTATGGGCGCCCGCTGCGACGAGCGCCCGTGCATCGCTACCCGGATCCAGCGTTTCAATTTCCACGTTGTTGGCTTGCAAGAAACGCATCAGGTTGGGCGCAAGCTCGCCGCCAAGTACCGGTAGCTCAAGCGTCTCATCAACATCCGCCAACTGCTGCGACAACGTAAAACTCATGATGCCAACAAAAATCAGCGGCCCGAGCAGCGGCCCCAGTAACAATGCCGATATCATCGTGCGCCGATCACGGAAATTATCGACGACCTCTTTACCAAATACGGTCAAAATTGCATGCATGATATCTCCGGTGTCCAGCCAGCGTTTAAAACAACAAGTGGCGCTTGTGGCTGCCATCCTCAGCCATCATGCAGGCTGACCTGCAAAGCGCTGCGGTATAGTACCTCTGCGGATCGACGCTCGTACGGTTTTTCTGTGCCGCACAATCAGCAGCACATCCTGAATCGTGCCCAGTGTTGTCGCAAAATCGCGACACTTTACGCTTCACCAGACATTTGCGACATTAGGGCTACATGTAGTCCGTCGCGTTACAGTAAGCTCAGGCTGATCTGTGCGAGCGGCGTTTCATTCGCCAATACCGGAACTCTCTCACTCGGATTCCATCAGGGTAATGACGTTTGAAGTATGTATTTTGGGGTGTTTCTAACTACAGGCGCAGAAGGGTACATAGCCTTATTAAACTGTTGCCAGAGTGCCTTCGGAAACGAAGGCACTCGCCCCGCTTTCTAACGGTCGGCATGGCCGTACGACCCACGCAACAACGCCCTCAAACGCCCGTGCCACCGACAGTCAGGTGGTTGATTCGCAGCGTTGGTTGCCCCACTCCCACCGGCACGCTCTGACCTTCCTTACCGCAAGTGCCAACGCCGCTGTCGAGTTCAAGATCATTGCCGACCATACTGACTTCCTTGAGCACATCGGGGCCATTGCCGATCAATGTGGCGCCTTTCACCGGGCGTGTCAGTTTGCCATTTTCAATCAGATACGCCTGGCTGGCGGAAAACACAAATTTACCGGAGGTAATATCCACTTCACCGCCGCCAAAATTGGATGCGTACAAACCATTTTGTACAGATGCGATAATTTCCTCCGGGTCATGGGGCCCCGGCAACATGTAAGTGTTTGTCATACGCGGCATCGGCAAATGAGCAAAGGACTCACGCCGCCCGTTACCGGTACTGGCGACACCCATCAGGCGGGCATTCAGTTTATCCTGCATATAACCGCGCAACACCCCGTTTTCAATCAGTGTCGTGCATTGACTGACGACACCCTCATCATC
>JABDLQ010000164.1 GCA_013002925.1 Gammaproteobacteria bacterium
CGGGTACGACCGACAGCGGATTACACCGCGCTTCACGATGCAGTTTTACAAACCTCTGCCCCAGGTTTATCGTAATGACGCCAACTAAATAACTTCACAGGAGATCACTATGAAAACCAAACTGATGTGTTTTGTGATGTTTGTTCTGGGCCTTGCCTCACATCCAGCGATGGCAGATCTGTACATGGTCACCACCTCTGAAGGACCCGGTTTCGGCGCCCCGGAAGAAGTGGTTGGCGTACTTGAAAACGGCATCCTGCCGACTTTTGCAATGCTGCGGGATTTGCAGGCCAAAAAGAAGATCATCACCGGTGGTCTGCCGGTGGGTTCGCGCACTCTCTATTTACTGGTAGAAGCAAGCTCGCTTGATGAGGTGGATCGTATGCTCAGAGACCTGCCGGCTTGGGGCGTGTTTTCGTGGAAGGTAACGCCATTGCAAACTCTTGCAGCCCGCGAGTCGATGGAGCGCGGGATCCTGAAAAAACTGAAAAGCAAAAAGTAAAAAACCAGGCATCGATACAACGCCCAATGACTGAGGCGCAAATAGAAAAAACCCAGGTCACTGAGGTGTATCGCAAGATTGCGCCGATCTATGACGGGTGGGCGTGGTTGACCGAAACAAGAGCGCGGGAGCGATGCCTGGAGCTGGCCGCCATTCGCGATGGCGAACGCATACTCGAGGTGGCCGTGGGAACCGGTCTTGCTTTTGAGAAAATACTGCGCAGCAACCCCTCTGGCCATAACGAGGGGATTGATCTTACCGAGGCGATGCTGATGCGTGCGCAACGAAAAGCGGCCAGAACAGGTTTGCACAACTATCGTCTGTGTGTCGGGGATGCCTGCGCTCTTGAGTTTCCCGATCTTTGTTTCGATGTGGTGATCAATAACTACATGTTCGATTTGTTGCCCGAAAAGGATTTCGCTACCGTGCTCGAAGAGTTCAAAAGAGTTCTTCGTCCCGGGGGGCGCCTGGTGCTGGTCAACATGGCCATCGGAACGAAGTGGTATCACGGCCTGTGGGATCTGATCTACCGTATCAGTCCGGCATTACTCGGCGGTTGTCGCAGCGTATCGTTATCGCCACATCTGGAACACTGCGGGTACCGTCAGATCCGGCGGGAATTTGTCAGTCAAATGACTTTTCCGTCGGAGATTATCACTGCGCTGAGTCCGGCTCCTTCAAGATAAGCACTAACAATCTGTTGCAACAACCGACCTAAGTGGAAGCGCCTATGGTGGTGTGGTCTGACCGCGCCCATACTGAAGTTGTCAGAGCGATTTGGCAGTTCTGGCAACAATCAGTAAAGGAGGTCTGTCATGGCACGCTTCCCCGGCAATCAAAGACGAATCGTCGTTGGGGTAGTTACGGTCCTTGGCGTGATCGCCTTGGCATTGCCGGTCCGGGCGGACCACCCCGAAGGTACGACACCCGTCCCCGGGTTCCGTCCGGACAGTGAACATACTGCCGTTTTTTTGGAGGCTTTGGATACCGCAACTATCACGGTCTATCCCAGCCTGGTGCGCAGAGCCAGCAGAACCGCCGTATCGTTCGCTTCCCAGGAACAGATCGTTGCACTATTGAATGGGCAAAACATCGCCAATGCCTCGGCCAAAAATTATCGCATTGACCTTGGGAAGCTGTACGCAAGATCGCAGTGGCTTGTTTTTAATGACGATATGCAAAAGATTGCGGGGGCCTTACAGAAACGGGCGAACGATGGCGACTACCGCCTGGTGATGGAGGTATTATTACCCATCGACAACCAGGCGGTTTTTGGTATTCATGTCTATATCCTCGATCGGCATGGACAAAACGCGTTCTCGTTCCTGCTGAACTCCCATCACCGCTTGTTCGCCGCGGCCAGGCTGAAGGCGGACGATTCCTCGGAGGCCGCGCACGCACGGCTGATCGACAAAGCCACACAGGTGGCTTTATCCGCACTGCAAGCACAGCTGGAACTTGCAAAGGTCTGCATTACACACACGGAAGCTCACCCGGTTAGAGTTGCCGCAGGACTGGTTGAAGGTTTTGAATCGACGCTGCCATCAGGCGCGGACAGGTTTGGTAACCCTGTGGGGTATGTCACCTTTACCGATGGCTCCAGCTCGATAGAGTTCGCAACGACAGAAACCTATCCACCACTACCTCCCAAAGCCGATAAGAACTCGGTGTTACGGCTCGATATGAACGTCACCGGCTGGGCAGCCTTCGCACACCTGTTTCAAAACCATGAGACCGATCAATGGTTGTCTTTTGACTGGAGCGAACTCGACAAAATGAGCTTCTGGTTCTACGGCAATAACTCTGGTGTGCGTTTCTTTGTTGATATTCTCGACAACCGCAAGCCCTGTTCGACAAGCGACGACGCAGAGCGTTACGCGTATGAATTTACCGACAACTTTTCAGGTTGGGAACGAGTGACGGTGCCGTTTGCGGATATGGTCCGCAAAGAAGTGGGCAATGACGCACCCAATGACGGGCTGGGTTTAACCGCCGTGCATGGCTGGGCCATCGGCGCGCTGAATACCGGTGGTCCGGCAACCTTTTACATCGAGGACCTTGACGTATTCAGTGCACCACCTGCTGATTTCGACTACCCGATTAATGAGCGACCGATGTACGGCGGTCTTGAAAAAACCGCTGCCCAGAAGCGTGCCGACAAGCACTACATCCAGCTGGCAACCCGGGGTGGTCGAAGCCGTACCGAGGCTGCCGAGATGGCCGCGCGCACCGGATGGAATTTGTTTTACACTGGAGATCGTGCCACGGCGATCAAGCGCTTTAACCAGGCCTGGCTGCTCGACCCTACCAATCAGCATGCCCTCTGGGGCTTTGCAGTTGTCTCCGCTGACCGCGATCAACTGGAAGCTGCGGTGCGTTTTTTCAGGATGGCGATTGCAAACGGCCCTGAAAACTCATCACTGCGGCGGGACTATAACTTTGCTCTGAAGCAACTGAAAACACGTGCGGCTGAAAATTGATCTACACAGACACAGCCCCCGTAATTAAACGCATGTTCTGCCGCCCCGGACTCTGCATCAGATGTCCGGTGTATGCAGCCTGGTTTAGTCTGCTGTTTCCTGATTTTTTTTTGCTGCTGTCAATCGCTGGTATTTGGCCAGCAGGGTCTCGCGTGATTCGGGGTGCTGCTCGTCCAGCGGGATGCAGTCAACCGGGCAGACTTCTACGCACTGGGGCTCGTCAAAATGGCCGACACATTCGGTACACAGGTCGGGGTCGATGTGATAGATCTCCGGACCCATGTAGATCGCTTCATTCGGGCACTCGGGTTCGCACACGTCGCAGTTTATACATTCATCGGTAATCTTTAAGGCCATGGTGCTCTACTTGCTAACGGTACGCTCAGCTTTTGGTG
>JABDLQ010000166.1 GCA_013002925.1 Gammaproteobacteria bacterium
GTATCGCACGTGTCGACAACTGCATTCCTTGCTCGATCATACTATCCATTAATATATTGCTAAGCATCGGATCAAAATTTCTGAGCACCGCGTCCTTGCGAATAAAATGGTGTACATCAGTGCCCAGTGCATTGAACATGCCACCCAGTTCCACGGCGATATAGCCACTACCCACTACCGCAATCCTGCAGGGCTGGCTGACAAGCTCAAAAAATCCGTCTGAAGTAATGCCAAGCTCTCCACCTGGAATATCCGGACGCATGGGATGCCCGCCCGTAGCAACAATAATATGCCCAGCCTGAAGTTGCTCACCATTTACTTCGACGGTGTGTGCATCAACAAAACGTCCGGTACCAGCGAAGTAGTCAACCGACTTGGACCGCAGATTATTCAAATAAATGTTATTCAGACGTTGTACGTATTCATCTCGCCCGGTCTTGAGGTGTCCCCAGTCCAGGTCCGGCTTTTGCACCGTCATTCCATAACCGGCGGCATCGTGCAGTGCATGTGCTATGTCTGCGGCATACCACATGACTTTTTTGGGTACGCAGCCGACATTGACACACGTTCCACCGAGCGGGCCGTATTCGATGACCGCAGCGCGTGCGCCATGTAGCGCGGCTCGTTGTGCCGCGGCCAGGCCGCCACTACCACCGCCGATGGCGATTACATCATATTTCATTTTTTTGACCCGTTACTCTGGACAATTTGCGGTCAATGATATACTGCACCCGGATTGATGTCACAAAGGACGCGTCATGTTAATTATTCTGGTTATTCTTGGCCTGCTCTTCGCCTATGGAGCCGTGTTGTACAACAACCTGGTTGCGTTGCGTGAAAACGTAAAGAAAAACTGGGCCAACATTGACGTTCTGCTCAAGCAGCGCCACGACGAGTTGCCAAAACTGGTTGAAACCTGCAAACAGTACATGGGATATGAACAGGAAACCTTGCGTCAGGTCATGGAGGCACGCACACGCGTATCGCAGGCACAACAAAGCGGCAGCGTCGATGAGTTGGGCAAAGCCGAATCCCAGCTACGCCTGGGACTGGGCAATCTGTTTGCAGTAGCCGAGCAATACCCTGATCTCAAGGCAAACGAATCTTTTCAACATTTACAAAAACGCATTACCGGGCTGGAGGAATCCATTGCTGATCGCCGCGAGTTCTATAACGAGTCGGTGAATCTTAATAATATTCGAATTGCCCAGTTTCCGGATATGATCATCGCCAACCTGTTTAACTTCGAGGATGCCGAACTCCTGGAATTTACAGAAGAAGAAATCAGCGATGTCAGCATGAAAGCGTTATTTGAATAATTCTGCGTGTACTCCCTGTTTTTGCCAGATGAACCCCTGTCGGCAAACACGCCACTACGGTGATGGACACGGGGTTTAAACTGCTGTTTGCAGGAGTACCGTTTGCGCTGGCAATAATCGCCGCGTTTCGCTACGTTATCGCGGCGCGACTACTCGAAGATATCCCGACTTCAAAAGCGCGCTCCGCTGAGCAGGGCTATGTGGAGCTCGAAGGCCATGCTGAATTGCTTGATGGACCGCCAATCACAGCGCCATTATCCGGGCGCGAATGTGTCTGGTGGTCCTACACGGTCGAACGACGCAGCGGCAAAGAGTGGACAAAAGTTCGCTCCGGAACCAGCGAATCTGTGTTTGCAATCCGTGACGCCACCGGGCAATGCCTGGTAGACCCGGAGGGTGCGCGGGTGTATCCGGAGCACGTGCGCCGATGGACCGGCAAGGCTGCCGCGAAACTGGCGGGCATCATCGAAATACAGGCCGACCACCGTTATCGGGAGTATTACCTGATGCCGCACGAGCTAATTTGTGTGATCGGCTATTTTCGTACTCACACCGCAATCGATCACTGGGACGACCAGGAAGAATTGCGTGCATTGCTTGCTGAATGGAAACGTAATCAACCCCGGCTGCTGGAACGCTTTGATACCGACAACAACGGCGTAGTGGATCAGGACGAGTGGGAGGTCGCCCGTGCCACCGCCGTCGAAGAGCTGCGTAAGGAAAAGCTGGAACATGCTGTCAAACCAGGTGTCCATGTCATTGGAGCACCGGCTGACGGCAGACCTTTTCTGATCGCGCCTTTACGGAACAGCGATTTTGCGGCATCACTTCGGCGCAAAGCATTATGGTCGCTGCTGGGTGCCATCGCTGCCGGCAGTGTATTGATGTACTTGCTGTTGGCATCCTGACACCAGGATTACGTGTGCTCCGACAGCGACCAGGCCGGCCTGCGGAAATGGAGCCGGCCGCGGTTTTCGATTAAGCTCAGCCCCACAATTGAACCACCAGGAACTTTTCTAATATGGACCAGAACTTTGATCGCGCCATTAGCCCCTTGCTGGACCTTTCGGATGTACCGGCGTTTGACCAGATCACTGCCGACAGTGTGGAACCGGCGCTGAACCGGGCGCTCACCTATGGACGCGAGACGATCGCTAATGTCCTTCAGGACAACCAGCCAACGGATTTTGAGCACGTCGTCGCTCCTCTGGAAATCATGGGTCATCGCCTGGAGCGGGTGTGGGCGCCGGTAAGTCACCTGAACGCTGTAAAAAACAGCGATGACTTGCGCGACGTGTATAACCGCTGCCTGGAGAAGCTGACACAGTACTGGTCAGAAGTGGGCCAAAACCAGGAGTTGTATAAGGCGTACCTGAAGATTCGCGACGAACAGCACAACCTCGATCCTGCGCAGCAACGTTTGCTGGATCTTGCTGTTATCAATTTTGAGCTGGAGGGCGTGGGTCTGGCAGATGAGCAGCGCCGTGAATATGCGGATATCAAAATCGAGTTATCGGCGTTGCAGTCAAAATTCGAAGAAAACGTGCTGGATTGCTCTAATGCCTGGAGCTTTCACACTGAAGATAAATCGCGCTTGGGCGGCATTCCCGAAAATGCGTTAAACCGGGCCGCTGGCGAGGCGGTACAGCGCAAGCTTGATGGCTGGTGCTTTACGCTGGATTTTCCAACGTACAATGCAGTGATGTCGCACGCCAGCGACAGCACTCTACGCAAACTCTTCCATGACGCCTGGGTAACCCGGGCCTCCACTGCTGGCGATCACGACCCCAAATACGACAATACGCCCGTAATCGAGCAAATATTACCGCTGCGACAACAGGCTGCAGAGTTATTAGGCTACGCAGACTACGCAGAGTATTCTCTTGCCCGCAAAATGGCGGAGTCGGGTTCTGAAGTCGAAGCGTTCCTCCGCGACCTGGCCGCCCGCAGCAAAAATGCCGCGCTGCGCGAACTGGCAGACCTTGAAAATCTCGCCGGCACCCGCTTGCAGCCCTGGGACATCAGCTATTATTCGGAGCGTTTACGCGAAGCACGTTTTGAAATCTCTGACGAACTCCTGCGCCCGTATTTTCCGCTGGAAAAAGCGCTGGCCGGCTTGTTCAGCATTGCAGAACGTATCTTTGCCATTTCCATCCGTGAGATTCCGCCGGTGCATGCCTGGCATGACGATGTCCGAATGTATCAGATCGATGGGCCAGATGGTCAGCGCGCCGGGCGTTTTTACACTGATTTATTCGCGCGTCAGAAAAAACGGGGCGGCGCATGGATGGGAGAATGCGTCGGTCACAACCGCCTCGATAATCCCGGCGGTGCGGCCGTGGCCTTTCTGGTGTGTAACTTTATGCCAGCTGATGCCGACAAACCCGCGCTGCTGACCCACGACGAAATTGTTACTTTGTTCCATGAATTTGGACACACGCTGCATATGTTGCTGAGCAAGGTTCCCTATCCGGGCGTTGCCGGCATCAATGGAGTACCGTGGGACGCAGTCGAACTACCCAGCCAGTTCATGGAAAATTTTGCCTGGCAAAAAGAAACGCTGCCACTGATCTCAGGTCATTATGAAAGCGGCGAGCCCATACCCGGGGACATGGTTGACAGGCTACTGGGATCGCGCACGTTTAACGCCGGTCTGCAGTCACTGCGGCAGATCGAATTCGCACTGTTTGATATGCGTATCCATCGCGAACATAAATCCGGTGTCTCCTTCACCACAATTTTAGACGACGTACGCAAGGAAATTGCGGTAATTCCTGGGGCCGCCAACAACCGGTTTGCCAATGCGTTCTCCCATGTTTTTGCCGGTGGCTATGCGGCGGGCTATTACAGCTATAAATGGGCTGAAGTCCTGTCTGCGGATGCCTTCAGCGCCTTCGAAGAAACCGCTATCCTGGATGACGATACAGGCAATCGTTTTCGCAGCAGCGTGCTCGAACGTGGTGGCGCCGTTGATGCGATGACAGCATTCACGGAGTTTCGCGGCCGGGCCCCCACGATAGATGCATTGGTGCGTCACAATGGGCTGAATCAGCCCTGATGAAGATCGCCAGCTGGAATGTAAATTCTCTGCGCGTACGGCTCGAGCAGGTCCTAGAGTGGCTGGAAAGTACACAAGTCGATATTCTTGGTGTGCAGGAAACCAAGTTACAGGACACGAATTTTCCGCTCGAAGCAATTAACAGCGCCGGGTATGATGTGTTGTACAGCGGTCAGAAAACATATAACGGTGTAGCGTTGCTGGCACACCGGGAACGTGTTGTTGAGAAATTGGGGCCGATGCTCTATCCGGTGACAAACTTACCGGGCTTTGACGATACACAAAAACGCATTCTGGCAGCCACCATTGGCGATCTGCGGATCATTAACCTGTACGTGCCGAATGGCGCGGTACCGGACAGCGATAAGTATCGATACAAACTGGCCTGGCTGGAAGCGCTTTATGAATTTTTGCGAATCCAGCTCAACGACCATCCACGGATGGTGGTCATGGGCGATTTTAATATCGCACCTGAAGATGCGGACGTGCATGATCCGAAGAAATGGGAAGGCAGCGTGCTGGTAAGCCCCAGAGAGCGGAAGGCATTGCAAAAAATCGTATCTCTGGGGTTTTGCGACAGCTTCCGTCAGTTTGCCCAGGAAGACGGGCAGTTTAGCTGGTGGGACTATCGGGCAGCCGGTTTTCGACTCAATAAAGGGCTGCGAATAGACCTGATTCTGGCCTCTGACGCAATCCTGGAACACCTGACCGGGAGCTGGATCGACAGGGAGCCGCGCGCCTGGCAACGACCTTCAGACCACACCCCGGTTGTAACGGAGTTCACATTTTAGAACATTGGGCCACAAAACAAGAGGTAAAAGCCTGATTCTCGTAGCCAAAACCTATCCTTTGCGCTTGAATTTAAATAAGATTAATTCCTGACTGTGGGAGACTGAGTTTGGCGACAAGTCGTGACAGCGATTATGACGTAACCGGAACGGTGCAGGTCAGCGATCCGCATAAGGTCTGCACTGCTGTGCTTGAGATCTTCGATACCTGTTTCCCCGCCCACCCGCACGACCAGGTCACGGCGGCGTTTGAACAGTTTCGGCTGTTGTTCGAAGGTAAGCTCCCGGGTTACGCCGGTTGTGACACGATCTATCACGATATGCAGCACAGCCTGGATGTCACGCTTGCCATGGCGCGACTGCTCGGTGGCCAGGAGCGTGCAGCGCCAGACGATGAAAAACTCGGGCACGAACTTTGCGTAGTGGGGATTGTAGCCGCCCTGTTTCACGATTCCGGGTATATCCGCAAAACCGCTGACGATGAGTTTCTTAATGGCGCTCAATACACCAAGTCTCACGTAACCCGCAGTGCCGGTTTTTTGGCCACCTACATGCCCACTATCGGACTGGCCGCCCACGTGTCTGATACAACCCAACTGGTGCATTACACAGGGTATGAAGTTGATCTGGAGACCCTCACTTTTTCAGATCACCGCTATAAGATCATGGGGCAATTGCTTGGTACGGCCGATTTAATGGCGCAGATGGCCGATCGCTGCTACCTGGAGAAATGCCGTGATCATTTGTATTCCGAATTTGTGCTTGGCGGCGTAGCCATTTCCGAACAGCATGACGGTACCACGCGCGTTGAATATCAGTCCGGTGAGGACTTGCTCAAAAAGACTCCACTGTTTTACGAAAGTGTTACCCGCAATCGGCTCATGGGCACACATGGCAATGTCGCGCGCTATCTGTCAGCCTGGTTTCCGGACGGCGATCCGTATGATGCCGGCATCCGGAAAAATCTCGAGTACCTGAATACAATACTTAAATCGGGCGATCTGAAGCTGCTGCGGCGCGCGCCGCAAGTGTTTACCGTGGAAGAGGACAATCTCAGCGACACACAGAAAATGGTTGCACTCAAGCTGGATTCGCTGCCCGGCAAGTCCTGACCACGAGCGGCGCGACCAGCGGTTTACCATAAAGCCACATTCACTGGACCCGGCTTCCGGTAATAGTCTATAAACGATCTGTGAAGCGACTGAACACAATTTATATTGCCACAATTGTCGGGACGGCCCTCACGCTGTTCCAGTGGGAGCTGTGCGCCCGGGCGTCTGTGACACGACCCGTGCAAATACCCGGCACCCGGGTTGTTCTCGATGTGCCGGATAATTTTCACATCTCAGAATCTTTCCCCGGTATCGAACACGACAGGGAACAGGTTGCTGTTTCAGTGTCTGAGATTCCAACTTCTTACTTGGAGTTTAGCAAACGCTACACCGGCACGGAGCTTAACAAGCCTGACACCCGTTTGTTGCGTCGGGAGCGAATGGATAAAGATGGCCTTTCCGGTCATCTGCTGGTGGTCGACCAGAAAATCAAGAACCGACGTTTTGAGCGCTGGATTTTTATCACAGGGGACACGGATGAAAGTGTCGTCATCACCGGTTATTTTCCGAGGGCTCGTGCCCACAAATATCGCGACCTGATCGATACCACCATACGCTCTGCATTTTGGGATTCTGCAAAAGTGCTTGATCATTACCAGGGGCTCGGTTTTCGACTCGATGATGTACCGAATCTGCGCGTTGCCTCCCGATTGAATAATAATCTTATTTATACAGCTACCGGCCGTTTGCCGGATTTGTATTACACCGATGCACTGTTGTTTGTAAACTTTCGCTCCTATGCTCCGGGCACGAACATCACTGAGCAGTTTGCCCGGGATCAGTTTGCCAAAATTTCCTTACTCTCCAAACCAGCGATTGATGATATCCAAACCAGGCAGCTTCGCGGCGTGGATTCAATCATCATTGAAGGGCGTGGGTTCCATGCTCATCTTGGTTATGCAATCGCCGCCATCCAGGTCATTGCCATGACCGAGACGGGTGCCCTGATCGCACAGGGGTTTACCACCCTGGATAATCGCGACAACGACTTCGATGTCTTTAAAACCACAATTGCCTCCTTTCGCCTCGAAGATAACTGAAAATCTCCCGATATTTGCCTGATATTCAGGTAGCAGGCTGGTCCGCCACTGCATAGGCTGATTCTCTGACCACGGACGGGAGACTTACCATGACCAGCTATCTGAATCGGGCCCTTATGATTGGTCTGCTTTGCAGCGCGCCTGGTGCTGCAGCAACCACCATTTTTATCAACGAGTTTCACTACGATAATAACGGCGCCGACGTTAATGAGGGTATCGAAATAGCCGCAGCAGCCGGCACAAATCTGAGTGGGTTGCACCTTGTGCTGTACAACGGCAGCAACGGCACAAGCTATGCTGACACGGCGCTCAAAGGTATCGTCCCGGACCAGTATGGTGGCTACGGCACTTTGTATTTTGCGTTGCCGGGAATCCAGAACGGGCCCGACGGCATTGTGCTGGCAACTATCGATGGCGAAGTGCTGCAGTTTCTGAGTTATGAAGGCGTATTTATTGCCAATGAGGGCGTTGCTGCTGGTATGACCAGCGTTGACATCGGAATATTTGAGACCCCGGATTCCGATCTGTTATCAAGTCTGCAACTGGTTGGCAACGGTGTTGTATTTGATGATTTTACCTGGATTCAAACAGATGCAAGCCCGGGTTTTTTAAATGCCGGACAGGTCTTTACTGCCCCGGTTCCCCTGCCCGGTACCGTCGTACTGATGATATCTGCACTTGGTGCACTGTTTGGTTGTCGCCGCTCATCACAGGCTGCAACGTGAACCACGGCGCCGGCGATATCAGCGTTGGGCTTTCAGGCGCACGAGCCCCTCCTGGGCGGTTGATGCGATCAACTGTCCACCGCGATCATAAATGGTGCCGCGGGCAAGCCCACGAGCGCCCCCGGTGCTGGGGCTGTCCATCGAATACAACAGCCAGTCGTCGACCCGGGTAAACCGGTGAAACCACATGGCATGGTCAAGACTCGCCATCTGCAACCTGTTGTCGCCGAGATTCACGCCATGCGGCAAAGTTGCGGTGCGAATCAGGTGATAGTCAGACACGTAGGCAAGCAGGGTGCGATGCAGGTTGTCATCGTCGGGCAGGCGGCCCAGTGTTTTGAACCAGATCTGGGCGCTGGATGCACTGTAGCCGGGACTGGTGAAACGTTCCTCCTGCACGAATCGAAATTCAAAAGGCCGGCTGCGCTCATAAAACCGTTTATATCCGGCTGGCACCCTGTCACCCATAAGGTGAAGGAGTTCGCGACTGTCCCTGAGCGCTTCCGGGGGGGCTACTTCCGGCGCATCAAACTGATGTTCCAGCCCTTTTTCATTTTTGTGGAATGACGCCGACAAATTGAATATCTGATGGCCGTGCTGAATGGCAACCACGCGGCGCATGGAAAAACTGGTGCCATCCCGTGCCCGGTCCACCTCATAGATAATCGGATGATTAATGTCACCTGGCCGCAGAAAGTAGGCGTGTAGTGAATGCACGGGTCGTTCACGGACGGTGTGCTGAGCAGCGCTCAATGCCTGGCCCAACACCTGGCCACCGAACACCCGCGGACTGCCAATATCGCGTGATTCGCCGCGAAACAGCAGTTTTTCAAGACGCTCGAGCGTCAGGTGGTCAACCAATTCCTGCAGAATCCTGTTCATATTTCCGGGTAGCGACTCCTTGGCTTGTGTTGTTTTCGACGGCGCGAGGACGGTGATAGCGCGACACGACCTAGCGCCAGTCACCCCGTAATTTGCAAATTACATCACGTAACATCTCTTTGTTCACTTGCTCCGGCGCCAACGCGGGCCCCACCTTGATTTGCACGCGTTTGAACAACACCCCGGGGAATTTCTGCAGTAAATTTCCAGGGCGACGGCTGAACATACTGCCCCAAAACCCACGCAGTGCAACCGGTACGACAGGCACTGGCTTGCGCGCAATGATTTTCTCAACACCTGACTTGAATTCACCAATTTCCCCATCCGCGGTGAGCATACCCTCAGGAAACAGACAGACAATATCACCCTGTTCAAGCGCTTCGTGAATACGCTCATACGCATCTTCGAGCAATTCACGATCCTCCCTGGCCGGTGCAATCGGGATCGTCTTACCGAGTTTGAAAACAGGGTTCAGAAACCTGGCATTATAAATTTTGTGATACATCACAAATTTGGGGGGTCGGCGCGACGCGGTGCCGATGACCAGTGCATCTACATAGGTCACGTGGTTTGCGACCAGCAACGCCGGACCGTAAAGCGGGATATTGTTCAACTGTCGCTCTTCCAGTCGATAAAACAACCGAATGAGCATCCACGCCACCAGGCGCAGACCAAACTCCGGGACCAGCGCAAAGATAAATGCGGCAACGGCAACATGCATCGCGGCCAGCACTAAAAACAACTGGGAAGTCGTTACCCCACCTTTGAGTAACAGCACCGCTGTCACCGACGCCAGAATCATAAACAGCGAATTGATAATATTCAGGCCGGCAAATGTGCGAGACAGGTGATTACGGTCGCCGCGTGTCTGGATCAACGAATAAAGTGGCACGATATAAAGACCACCCGAAATTGCGATCCCCAGTACATCCATCACAATGCGCCAGCCGCCAAATGCACTGAGAAACTGAAACGCATGAACCTTCTCTGGCAAACCCGGATTCACCGGCGCAAGACCCAGATGCACAGTGAATAATGTCATGCCAATGGCGCCAAGTGGCACCAGGCCAATTTCGACGACCTTGCCTGACCACCGTGCGCACAGCATCGAGCCGATGCCGATACCGATCGAAAATGTGGCCATCAGTGTGGTCACTACGGTTTGATCGCCTGACAGGCTGTCTGCAACGTAACTTGGCACCTGATTCAGCACAAACACACCGAAATACCAAAACCATGAAACGCCCATGATGGCTAAAAACACGGTTCGGTTGCGATGCGCATGCGCAATGATTCGCGCGCTTTGAGTGACGATGTTGAATTTGATTTTTAGATCAGGTGCAGTAGCGTCGGCAGGCGGTATAAAACGACTGGCATACCAGCCTGCGATGGCAAGCATAATGGCAACAACGGACACCACCAGGTTGCCGTAGCCCGGAATTGCGGATAGCAAGCCGCCTGCGACAGTCCCCAGCAGAATCGCCAGAAACGTTCCCATTTCGACCAACGCATTACCGCCCATCAACTCATCGTTACGTAAATGCTGGGGCAGAATGCTGTATTTGAGGGGTCCGAAAAACGATGACTGCGTACCCATCATAAACAGTACACCCATGAGCACCCACAACTGATTGGTGAGAAGTCCCACCGCACCCACGAGCATGACGATAATTTCGAAAATCTTGATACGATTGATTAACACCGATTTTTCGTATTTTTCAGCAACCTGGCCCGCCAGCGCCGAAAACAGAAAAAACGGCAAAATAAACAAGCCACCGGCGATATTGATCAGCAACTGGCTGTCCTCTGCCGCCAGTCCGAGCGTTACGATTTTGTAGGTGAAAATTCCAACAAGTGCATTTTTATAGACGTTGTCGTTAAATGCCCCGAGAAACTGGGTGCTGAAGAACGCGCCAAACCGCCGCTGAACCAATAAAGACCAGGCGCCCTGATGATCGTCGCCCGCGGCCGAAGACACATCGTGTGTTGCGCCCTGATCCGCACTCACTGCAAGTATCCCGGCTTGCAGCGATTGCGCTCGCCCGCTTGCCGCAATGGTGCGCGTCCGGATTCGATGGCGCTATTCACCCGGCCCGACGCTACTCGACGACCGTCACGGTAACAACTTCAGACAGGATCGGACTGGTGTGCGGAACATGGGCATAATCGCCCAACAACAGCTGCAGCGTATGTTTTCCCGGGGGCAGCGTGATCGTGGTTTCAGTCTGGCCACCGCCAAAATGTCGAATATTGTCAGTTGCAGGCAGCGGTCGGTCGAGTGCCGGCAATTCAGCAACATCGATTAACAAGTGATGGTGGCCAGTTCCTTCCTTGTCAAAACCGGCCGGCGCCACGCCCATGCCTGAAAGACCAAAGATCACCTTGAATGTCGGATTCACACTCGCACCATTGCGCGGGCTGATAATATACGCGCGCGGTTCCGGGGAGGAGTAATTTGAATCCTGCAGCACATCCGGATCAGCGCCGGTGTGTCTGTTTTGTTCGGTTGTTGCGACTGTAACGCTGCCGGAGTCGCTCGTTTGTGTTTCCTGGCCTGAACAACCACTTATCAGACCGGCCATGCAAAGCGCCGGTAGCCATCTGTTCCACTGCAAATACTTCATCGCTGCCACCTCGATCCCCCGAACATTTATGGAAGTCGTCAGTCTACGGCATGAGCCACTGCGCAGACCAGCGTTGATCTGCAAAAACCATCAAGGCCCGGCGGTGTCCCTCGCGTGCCAGCTGTAGCCATTCCAGTTCGTGGATACAACTGCTGATGACTGCAAAATTCCCGCGGCCCGACTCAGGGTCTGCATCGCTTTGTCTGCGATAATGCGCGGCTTCCTGGCCAATTTTCTTTCCCGGTGGCAAGGCCTGTGCGTATTCGCGTTTCTGATGCTCGCTAATTGCCGTCCAGCGGGTGTGACTATATTCATCTTGATTATATATACGCGCCACACCCCGTGCGCGCACCTGGATTTTCTGTGCTGCGTCGTAGAAAACCCAGGCAATGGCATCGTCACCGGTGAGCTGACTGATTTTTCCGGACCGCACATCCGTATGGCACTCAAGATGTCGGCGCTCTGCATCAATCCGGCGCAATACAACGATCCTGGCCTCGGGTCCGTGTTTGTTTGACGTCGCGATCACCGGGGTTCGAAATGGATGCCCCTTGTCAGTCACAGCCTCTCCCAGCAGCGACCAGATCAGCTGTGGGATTTTTTCCAGCGACACCGGGTCTTCAGGCGTCACAGGAAGTTTTTGCACGTCATCTGCCATTGCTATACACCACCATAAAAATTGCGGACCGATGATGAAACTGGCCCGTGTCAACGCCGGTGTCGACGCCCGCTGCTCATTTCACTGCCGGTAACCACACTGAGTTCACTACGGCCTTGCACATACCGCCCGTTGGTCAGGGTTTGAATGCCGGGCTAAACGTTCCGCTGATCAGGTAATGCTCGACTTCCTCGATGACTGCAGCTTTGCGCATGATAAATGTGTGTCCAAAAGGCACCACGATAAAATCATTCATGCCTTCCAGACGCGTGCTCGCAACGCTGACGGTACCATCATTGGGTTCATCAAATACCCACAAACCCAGCGGGTTGGACTTGCCGTCACCTGCAATAATACCAACATCAAATGTAGCCGGACCCAGGCGGCGCGGCAAGCTGCCCGGCTCCGTGCCCAATAACACCGCCACCGGCCCCATCAGTGCCCGAAACAAACGGGAGTTACGATGCAGATCGACCAATTCACTGCCGTGATTTGGCGGGGCGATCATGACTGCCCGTGCAATTTCCGGGCCTTTGTCCGACACCTCTATGGCACGAATCATCAGCCCGCCCAGCGAGTGACTAACAAAATTAAGCGGTCCAGCGGCAGCGCCAAAACACCCGTCAATTTTAGTGACAATGTGATCCACCAAAGCGGTGACAAGCTTCCGGTCTGACGGGTAGTCAATGTTGCACACCGCAAACCCGGTAGCTTCCAGGTGCCATTCAATTTTTTTCATCGACCAGGAGCTGCGCTTCAAGCCGTGTAGCAGCACCACTTTTTCCGTGCTCTGTGTGCTATCGGTTTTCACGTCGACCGGCACACCCTGACAGGCACTGACCATGATCAACACAAATCCCAGACACAAGCAGCGCACACAGCTTCTGGCGCGACTGGTTCTATCGTGTAACCAGGAGATGCGAGTTTGTCTGTTCACTGTCAAATTTTCTGTTGCGCCATTTTTATCCATATACGGTGGGTACGTCGATAATGCGCAGGAGACAGTTCTGCCACCTTTACTATATCTTTATAAATGTTACCGGCTTTTTCGGCCTCACCATGCGCTTCCAGATACTGGGCGTAAAAGACATTCGCCTCTGGGCCGGCAAAATACTCTGTCACCGCTTCAAACTCGGCAATGGCCTTGTCATGCAGCCCAAGCTCCCCGTGCGCCCGTGCATACAACAAATGTCCATCCTGATTCTGAAACCCGGGATTCACGTCCGTGAGTTCATCCAGCACGCGAATGACATCCGTATAACGCTCAAGCCCGAACAGTGCCCGTGCCTGGCCCAACATCATAACGGGATCGTGTTCGAACATGCCCACACGCGATTCACGAAACAACTTTTCGGCTTCGTCAAAGTCTTCATGCTCGAGGAGTTCCTCTGCCAGACGACGCCGCGTTTCGACGCTGTTACTGCGGGACATGTCGTCAGACAAACGTTTCACATCCCCCTTGGGATTAATCAGACGCTGCAGTTTTTTCGTCGTTTTCTGGCCTGAGTAACTGGCGAAGAACTCCGGTAATACCACAACCAGCAAATAGGCCGCCGACGCCAGCGGACCCATCAACAGCAGCGCAATCATCCACCACCTATCCCGACCGGTTTTGTAACAATGGATGATTAATGCCAAAGCAAGCAACCAACCCAACACTAAAAAAAGCACGTGCTATTCCCCTGTTCTTCCCGGGTGTTTTCACATATCGAAGCAATGCAAAACCCGTGGAGATGTAAAAAATTCACCCGTTTCAAAGTATGACTTTCAGCGCCACCCTTCACCCCCGATATGTCGCAACCACCGGTTGGGCAGCATCGTTCTGGTGACTACAGTGGTTCAGGAAAACCCGGCATCATTGTCAGTCATATGCTGTCCTGCGTCGCTGTTCATTGGCCACTCACCCGATGCAATAAAAGCAATTCTTCCACCCACGCTGACCTTATTCCTTTGCTCCGTCGTGCTGCCTTTCAGGTACAGTGTTGACGGGCGCCCGATCAAACCACCTTGCTCCACCCGGAGTGAAAATTTTGTGGTCCCCAAATAATGAGTGTCGAGTAACCACACGCCCAGACACACGGCTGCACTGCCCGTTGCCGCGTCTTCGCGAACACCACCGGCATCAAATAGCAATCGCACAGACAGGTCATGTTGCGGATCCCGGGCTTCGCGTGACACTCCGTACACCTCCGACATCACTGCCTCTCCAAAGTGCCTTCGATGCGCGTTGACATCCAGCCTCATTGCGTCAAGCGCCCGCAACGAGCGAAATGGCACCAGGCTGAACTCGGGACCTACCCTCAGGCGCTGTACTGGAAAACCGGTATCAATGTCCTGCGGCGAAGCACCGGTAATCTCAAAAACTTGTTCATTGGAAACAGTCTGCACAATGTCCACCGGTGGTCCTTGCAGCCAGTAGACCGGGTCCCCGGCCTCCATTACCGTTGTCACCGTGACGGCTCCGACACCCAGATGAAGCGTGAGCGACGAAACCGGAAGGTTATAGTGCCGCATCAGGACCGCGGCGGTACCCAGCACCGGGTGCCCGGCAAAAGGCAGCTCGTGTGCCGGTGTAAAAATCCTGACGTCATAACCCGCACTCCGGCTCCCGCCAGTGATAAAGGTTGTTTCAGAAAAATTGGTTTCCCTGGCAATAGCCTGCAGGGTTGCCGTGTCGAGCGCTTTGTCACAAAAAAACACGGCCAGCTGATTGCCAGCCAGGGGTTTTTCGGCAAACACATCAACCAGATAGAAACGCATGGTATCCCTCTGTTTTCATACCACAGATGCCTGGCGGTGCAGCTCGTCAGCACGCCGCACTCTACTGCCTGTGCAATTAAATTCGTGCACACAACACATATATTCTGGTGTGTTTACCACAGTCTAATCGCTGGAGTAATAGGTTGACATAAAACGGATCATGTACCACAACATCAGTGTAATCGAGGAAAACAACCGCAACCCTGCTGACACGTACAAGTGATCCGGATAATCATGCAAAATTCCAGAGGTATCATACAATACTGCGGCGCCGGCAAACGCAATCATTGCCACCGAAAACCAGGTACCAAGATGCACAGCTCCAAATGCTGCAGCGATAATCAGGCCCAGAGCAATCAAAAAGCCCCATTTTAAAAATGCGCCCAAAAAAGAGAAATTTTTGCGGGTTTGGAACGCTATCGCGGTCAATCCGGTAAAGCCCACCGCCGTTGCAAAGACGGCAGATTGTGTGACGCCCGGCACCCGCATCTCAGCAAAATAGATCAGGGGCACAAAAATTACCGCTTTGGCGGCAACAAACACAAATAGCGCTGCGTATTGGGCTCCTTTGCTGCGGACCTGATAGGCCACGTGCGTCGCTAACCACGACACAATCATGTACGCGCCCAGTACCAGCAACCAATTGACGCCTGTCAGTGCTCGCGCTATCTGATCCGCGATTCCCGACGAGAACAGGTAAAACTCCAGCGCTACAAACAGGCCTAAAGCCAACAGCAAATGCTGATAGGCCTTCATGATGAACCCATCCCGGTGCGTGGTACTCTCCTGCCAGCGATCCAGGGTTCTTTCAAACATACCGTTCTCCATAAAACTTCATCGCCATACTGTAGCGAAGTGTATAGGCCGGTAAAAGTTTTTGGATGTAAACCAGGGGTTGGTCAGGTTGCCTGCCAGCATTTTATTTAATAACAGTGACAGTCCTGCCTGCGAGCTTCAGGGGATCATTGTGCTGATACAGCTACTGTTCGTCGATTTCGAGTCGCTTTAGCCGCTTCTCACGCTCGCGCTCTTCAGCACGGCGATTATGCGTCTCCGGACGAAATGCCAGCTTGACCCGCACATTGCCGCTACCGTCACCATTTTGAGTCAGATCTGCTTCGACCGACCAGGTATCCGGATCCATGACTCGTGAAATCAACTGGGTCAGGCGTAAGGAAAATTTTGCGCCTGTCGGCTGCAGACGTGCAACAAAATAGTCATACAACAGTTTTACGCTGGTCGATTTTTCTGACGGGTTGTTTGCGACATAATGTAACTTGGATTGGTAGGCATCTATTTCGGAGCTCAATACTCCTGATGCCGTCAAAAGGCGTAACGCCGACCAGTGCAATTGGCGCTGATACCGGTTATCTATAAAATCTTCGAGCTGCTGGATCATGACCAGACAGGAATCGGAGATTGCGTCTTTAAAATTATTCCATTCGTGTACACCCAGGGGCAGAGTGTTTTCCTGATCAGTGACTTCAACCTGAAACTTGCGCTCGATGACCGCAATATCAGTCTGTAATTCCTTAATGTCAATAGTCAGTCTGCGTGCCTCGCTGACTAACCAGGGCTGGATATCCATCGTAGGTACTTCTTGAGATTCAGGTTGAAAGGAAGACTTCGAGCTTTACAGTAATGAATTGGTTACGCTATTTCAGCTACCGACCTCACATTTTTGTCATGGCGCCAGGTAGCAGTGATGCGTTCTGACAATTAAGTGGGTCCTGCAAACCAATCGCGGCGCACCATTGTGATCACATGCACCGGATAACCTGCAATTTTATGACCCGGTGCAAGCGTGTACTCAACAGAGCCTGTACAACAACTTTAAGTGCTGATCCCGTGACGCGTTACATTAATGGGGTCACGGCACGGCACTCGGTGCCACGGCGCGGTAAGAAATGCCGGAGTCGAACTGCACATCACGATTTACCACCGCGTTAGGGTGGCTCCTGCGACACTCTCTGTGCCAGTGGCAAACCTGAAGGCACGTTGGTGGTGCCAAGCTGTGCAGCACCGACATTGTGATCAACACAACAAGCTGTTTTTAATGAAATTTTATTGTAGTATTTTACATTCCAACCGCTGCCCAAGAGCGGCTGTAAACGCTATTTCGACAACGCACATAGCATCGCCACTGCAAATATAGAGATATCTCACAACTTTAACCGTCATTATTGTCTATAGTCGTTATGCAAATTTCGGATTCATAGGAAATACCACCGTGCCACCCTCGACGTTATCCGTGTGCTTTGATGCTGCCAGCGAAGCGGCGGCGGATCTGTTGCCGGCGCTGTTTCAATTACTCTGTGCAACACACCCGGACCGATATGGCATCGACAAAATAACCCTGTTTATCAATGATGCCTGTCAGATCGACTGGCCGGAGGTGGCATGGCTTGACATCGTCAGCACCGGCAGGCCGCCGGGATCATCCAGGGAAGCAACAGACCACCATCGCACGTGCATGGAGAAACATTTGCAATCCCATGCTGACTGCATCCTGATATCTCTGAACTCCCCCTGTGTGTCACATTCCGTCTCACTGGTGCTTGCCAGTGACTTTACCGCAAGCCAGTTCGGACAGGCTGATTCATCGGCTGGTCTGCTTGATCGTATCCGCCATACCATTGAACAAAGACATCGCAACAAAGATCTGGAAGAACTGCGTGGCGTGGTGGTCTTCAGTTGTTATGCAATTGCCAGGTTATCCAGCGTCGAACGGACCCTGGTTCCAAAACTTACCTTTATCCCTCAGGGAGTGGAGCCGCAGTTTTTTGGTCCCCGTAATGACCATCGCAGGATTGAAGACGTTACTCATCAGGAACCCTTTGTATGGTTATCCGTATTAACTCACGACAGCGTTGAGCCGACTATTGCGATTATCGAGGCGATGGACGCGCTGCGCAATGTTGGCGCCTTTGTCAAACTCAAGCTGTTAATGCCACATTCCGTTGGCGGTCACCGCGTAGACCCCGACTCCTGCGAAAGAATAGAAAACCTCAGCGCCGACTATCATTTTGTCGAAATAATAAAGGACTGCGAATCGACAAAGCTGGTCGAGTATTACCACGAAAGCGATGGCTTTATCTGGGGGCCACGGTCGGACCGGAACAACCAGTTTGTCCTGTACGCCATGGCGTGTGGATTACCCATCGTTGCAGCCAATTCAGAAATGGTCAAAAAACATCTGGGCCCCAAAATACGTTATTTTCGATCAAACGAATCCGATGATCTGGCGAACAGCCTGGAGCGTTCAATGGCAGATATCCACTTTCGCATTATAGGCGGCGGGCTAAACCACAAGCGGTCCATGTCTTATACCTGGGAAAAAACCGCTGCAGAACTGTTTCGCCTCATTCGTGCTTATGGAGAAATCACCTCTGAATCTGAAGCGCTGGCACAATAACCCAATACATTGATGTTGCCGCGTGGAAATTAAATCCATTGGTTCCGACCCCGCGGCGGGAGGATGACTAAATCATTTCCTCCTGTGGATCCCTCTGCGGGATTGGCGGCTCCCCTTGACACCGTACCCGTAGAAAAGAGTGAACATCACCTGGCGACATAGCTGGGTGAGGGGATTTCAAATCACGTCACATCAAATCCCGCAGCGTTGGATAGCTCCGGATTAACGCGCATTTCATCTGATTTTGTCGCGCCGCACCCGGGATATTTCAACTAAATCAGGGACGCGTTATATTGTCCGCTTCGACGACAACGTGAAAGCGACGCAGTGTCAGATTTTCCAACCGCTGGCGACCCCCGGCAGGCCAGCTGATTTCAACATCCGGGACGGCAGTCAATGCCCCCAGCCCAATGATGACGCGCGGGTCGTGGGCACTTTGATAACTGCCATCACGGCGCACCACGCGCCGGATCTGGCGGCCATCAGGAAGGTCAAGTTTTACGATGGCACCAATAGCATCCCGGTTCGATCGTACGCCGCGCAACTCCAGTCCCAGCCATTGCCCGGCGGCAGTTTGGTTGATATACAGCCGCGCCGGACCATCTTTATTTGTAACGACTATGTCTGTATCACCATCATTATCTATATCGCCAAACGCAGCACCACGACTCGTGGCTGCACCTAATTCATTGTCGAAGGCTATGTCAGACACATTGGTAAAACGCTTGCCGTCATTGCGCCACAACTGATTTTTCTGAGCGTAGTCCGGTGCCACCTGTCCATTGGCGCGGACATAGCGTTGAACGGCACCATTGGCCACGAATAAATCAAGATCACCATCGTTATCAAAGTCCAGCCAGTCACTGCCAAAACCGGTATGCGCAAAGCTCGCGGACGCCAGGTTGACCGTCGTGGTGATATCCAGAAAAC
>JABDLQ010000145.1 GCA_013002925.1 Gammaproteobacteria bacterium
TTGCTCCTTTCACTTGCGGTGCTATCAGGAAGCATCAGTCGGGGATAGCAAAGTAAAGCTTTAACGAATAAAAAACCCCGCACTTCAAAATAAGCGCGGGGTTTTTTTGTTGATCTGGCTGGCTAAATACCAGGGGCATACTATGACCGCGCAACATGAAAAACTGATCATTTTTGACACCACCTTGCGAGATGGCGAACAGGCGCCGGGCTGCAGCATGAGTCTCGCCGAGAAGCTGCGGGTGGCAACCAGTCTCGCGCGGCTGGGTGTGGATGTCATCGAGGCCGGGTTTCCGGCGGCCTCACCGGGCGACTACGAAGCGGTCAAGCAGATTGCGCAGACCATCGAAGGCCCGATTATCTGTGGTTTGGCGCGCAGCAATGAAGACGATATACGGCGTGCCTGGGACGCATTACAGCACGCGCAGCGTGCGCGGATTCACGTGTTTTTGGCAACCAGCGCCATTCATCGCGAATACAAACTCAACATGGCCAAGGAAGAAATACTAAAGCGGGTGCGCGAGGGAGTGTCTCTTGCGCGCAGTTTGTGCGATGACGTGGAGTTTTCCCCCGAAGATGCCTCACGCACTGAGCACGAATTCCTGGCGGAGGTCGTCAAAGTTGCTGCAGAGGCAGGTGCGACGACGATCAATGTGCCGGATACCGTTGGTTACACCACGCCTTCCGAGTTCTATGAGCTGTTTGCACATTTGCGCACCACCATACTGGCGCATCATGACGTTGTGTTGAGTGTTCATTGTCACGATGACCTGGGCATGGCCGTGGCCAATTCCCTGGCGGCCGTACGGGGTGGCGCACGCCAGATAGAATGTACGATAAATGGTATCGGTGAGCGTGCCGGAAACTGTGCGCTGGAAGAAATTGTCATGGCCGTCAAAACCCGGCCGGATATTTATCCGGTTTTTACGGATATCAACAGCACGCGGTTATACCCGGCCAGCCGGCTGGTTTCCAAGGCAACGAGCATGCATGTGCCGCGCAATAAAGCGATCGTGGGTGAAAATGCCTTTGCGCATGAAGCCGGAATTCATCAGCACGGCATGCTCCAGAACGCTTTGACCTATGAGATTATGAAACCACAGGATGTAGGCATTAGTCGGTCCAACCTGGTGCTCGGCAAGCACAGCGGACGCCATGCCTTTCGTCAGCGTATCGAAGATCTGGGGTTTCGGATATCAGCAGATGACATCGAGACGGCGTTTCGTGACTTTAAAATTCTGGCCGATAAGAAAAAAGACATCTATGATGCCGACATCGAAGCGATTGTATTGCGGCGTAATGTGACAAACAGTGGGTCCTGGAGCCTGAAACAATTGTCAACCCGCTCTGAGTCGAGGGAATTGTCACATGCCGAAGTCACCCTGGAACATATTGGTGGACAGCAGTGCAGTGCGAAAGGAACGGGAGACGGGCCGGTCGCCGCTGCATTTTCGGCAGTAGAAAGAGCGCTCGGAGTCGACGTCGTGCTACACAGCTTTGATATCAGGAACGTCAGTATTGGAGAGGACGCTCAGGGCGATGTGGCCGTGAGCGTTGAATACAATCATGAATTGTTCCACGGAACAGGCCTGCACACGGATATAATAGAAGCCAGCGTGCGAGCATTTTTGCATGCAATTAACCGACTGCCCGACACTGCAATTGTGACACCGCTAACAGACCAGCAGACGCATACAGTGGCATAAGCAGAGCACTACAGGGATTTGGAGAACAACATGTCGTCCACGGCAAAATATATATGGCAAAACGGTGAGCTGGTAAGTTATGAAAACGCCACCGTGCACGTGCTAACTCATGCATTACATTATGGTTCTTCAGTGTTTGAAGGTGTGCGCGCGTACGATACTCCGGATGGCGCGCAGTTTTTTCGGCTCGATGACCATATTTCCCGGCTGTTTTATTCCGCCAAGGTTTATCGCATTGACATACCTTTTACCGAGGATGAAGCGTTACAGGCCTGCCATGATGCGCTGGCGGCCAATGAACTGACATCCGGTGCCTATATTCGACCCATCGCGTTTCGTGGTAACAGCGGTTTTGGCGTTGTACCGCCAGCCGGTTCACCGGTTGAATTTGTTGTGGCTGCGCAGGAGTGGGGCGCCTACCTGGGTAAAGACGGTCTGGAAAAGGGGGTTGATGTGTGTGTGTCGTCCTGGAACCGGGTGGCACCCAACACGATACCGGCCGGGGCCAAGGCCGGCGGTAATTATCTGTCGAGTCAGCTGATCAGCATGGAAGCCAAGCGGCTGGGATTCACCGAAGGTATCGGCCTGACCGTTGATGGCATGGTCAGTGAAGGTGCCGGCGAAAACATTTTTCTGGTGCTGGACGGCAAGATTCACACGCCAGATATTTCGTCGTCTATTCTGGGCGGCATCACGCGTGACAGCATCATCGCTCTTGCTCAGGATCTGGGGATTGAACTTGTGCAACGGGAAATTCCCCGGGAAATGTTGTACCTGGCAGATGAGATTTTCCTGACCGGCACCGCAGCCGAAGTTACACCGGTCCGTTCAATCGATCACATCAAGGTGGGTGCCGGCATGCGTGGTCCGGTAACGGCGCAACTTCAGGAGGCGTTTTTTGGTTTGTTCGATGGTAAGACGCCGGATACCCGGGGGTGGCTGGAACCGGTGCGATTTGACAAGCCCGTGGCCAAAATCGCAGTTTAGGCGAACCGGCTTTTTACCCACATTACAGCTTCGGTAACCAGGTCTATGACAACTTCCAGACAGCCCAGAACTCTGTATGAAAAGATCTGGGACGAGCATATTGTCGTTCCTCAAACTGAACATAATCCAGCGGTACTGTACATTGATCTGCATCTGATCCATGAAGTAACCTCGCCGCAGGCGTTTTCAGTATTGCGGTCACGCGGCCTGCGCGTCAGACGGCCGGACAAGACGTTGGCGACTCTCGATCATTCGACGCCCACAAAAGCTGACCTGCTGTATTCCAACATGCCACCTGGACCGGCGCGCGAACAGGTCAAAACGCTGATCGCGAACTGCGAGGAATTTGGCGTACCAATCTATGATCTGACGAGCCAGCATCGCGGCATTGTGCATGTCATCGGGCCGGAAGTTGGCGCCACGCAACCGGGCAAAACCATCGTTTGCGGTGACAGTCACACGAGCACGCATGGCGCGTTTGGAGCGTTGGCGTTTGGCATTGGCACGACGGAAGTCGGGCATGTGTTCGCAACTCAATCGCTGCTGCAGCGTAAATCCAGAACGTTGGCCATCAATGTTGAAGGTGCGCTGAGGCCCGGGGTCACGGCGAAAGACCTGGTACTGGCAATCATCGGTAACATTGGCGTTGGCGGCGGTACTGGTCACGTCATCGAGTTTCGTGGCGCCGCCATCGAACAAATGAGCATGGACAGTCGCATGACGGTATGCAACATGTCGATCGAAGCGGGTGCCCGTGCCGGCCTGATCGCGCCGGATGACACGACCTTTGACTATCTGCACGGTCGTCCGCAGGCACCTGAGGGTAGTGAGTGGGAAAAAGCAGTGCAGCGCTGGCGGGACCTGGTTACGGACACGGATGCCCACTTTGACAAAAGCGTCACGATTGATGCGAATGCTGTTGCTCCTATGATCACCTATGGCACGAATCCAGGAATGGTGATTCCGATTGATGGCGTGGTGCCGGAGAATGGCGGTGACAAGGCGTTTAACCAGGCCCTGGCCTACATGGCGCTGGAAGCAAACCGGCCGCTACTGGGCAAGCCGGTCAATGTCGTGTTTGTTGGCAGTTGCACCAATTCCCGCATTAGCGATTTGCGTGAAGTGGCTGATGTACTGAAAGGCCGTAAAGTCGCGGACGCCGTACGCATGCTGGTGGTACCGGGCTCACAAGCGACCAAAAAACAGGCCGAAGCAGAAGGCCTGGACAAAATTTTTATCTCGGCCGGGGCCGAGTGGCGGGAATCGGGTTGCTCAATGTGCCTGGGCATGAACGGCGATAATGTCGGCGCGGGTGAATATTCGGTCAGCACCAGCAATCGCAATTTTGAGGGCAGGCAGGGCGTTGGCGCCCGCACTTTTTTGGCAAGCCCGGCGACGGCAGCCGCAGCGGCTGTTACCGGGGTCATTACCGATCCACGCACGCTGGCCTGAACAACGACACACCAGGAAATATCATGCAGCCCATCAAAAAAATCGAAAGTCGTACGGTTGTGTTAGTCAACAAGGATATTGATACAGATCAGATTATCCCGGCCCGATTCCTGACCACCACCCAACGGGAGGGGCTGGGTGCTCATGCGTTTGCCGAATGGCGCTTTGATAAAAACGGTGAGTTGCGCAGCGATTTTGTGTTGAATACCGCTGCGGCGGCTGATTGTAAAGTGCTGGTGGCCGGCGATAATTTCGGCTGTGGATCGTCGCGTGAACATGCTCCCTGGGCGTTACTGGATTTTGGCATAGAGGCGGTGATCAGCACGTCCATGGCGGATATTTTTCGCTCGAATGCGCTCAAAAACGGCCTGTTGCCGATTGTCGTCGATGAGAACACCCACCAGTTCCTGATCAGCCATCCGGGCATTGACGTAACGGTAGATGTTGCTGCCAGAGAGCTGCGGTTCGACGCACAGGTCATCGAGTTTGAGCTGGATGATTTTTCTCAGTATTGCCTGCTGAACGGCGTCGATGAGCTGGGCTATCTCCTGGAGCAGCAAGCCAGCATTGAAGCATGGGAAAACGAGCGCTCATGAAAAAGCAGATCGTGGTGTTGCCCGGTGATGGCGTCGGCCCCGAAGTCACAGCCGTGGCCGTCGAGGTCATCGCGGCAATCGGCGCAAAATATGACCACGCCCTGAACATAGAGTATGCCGATATCGGTGGTATTGCGATCGATAACCACAACGATCCGTTACCCGCGGATACGCTGCAGCGTTGCCAGGCGGCCGATGCCATTTTGCTCGGTGCGGTGGGTGGTCCCAAGTGGTCAAATCCGGGCGCAACCGTCCGGCCGGAACAGGGCCTGCTAAAAATTCGTGCGGCTTTGGGGCTGTTTGCGAATCTGCGTCCGGTCAAACCCTATGCGTCGCTGGCTCATTATTCGCCATTGCGTGCAGACCGGGTGGCCAATGTCGATGTGATGATCGTTCGTGAACTGACCGGCGGCATATATTTTGGCGACCGCGTGGAATCGAATGAACTGGCCACCGACACCTGTAGCTATAGTGCTGATGAAGTGCGGCGTATCGTGCGTGTCGCCGGCGGCCTTGCCCGCACACGCAGGCAGCATCTTGTGTCAGTGGACAAGGCCAATGTGCTGGCGACATCACGCCTGTGGCGAAATGTCACCAGCGAAGTCATGCGTACGGAATTTCCCGACGTAGAGCTGGAACATTTATTGGTGGATGCCGCCGCAATGCATCTGCTGCAACGCCCGGCGGATTTCGATGTGATGGTCACGGAGAACCTGTTCGGTGACATCCTGACAGACGAAGCATCTGTTCTGTCCGGTTCCATCGGGCTGTTACCGTCGGCGTCCATCAACGCGAGCGGTGTAGGTCTGTACGAACCCATTCACGGTTCGGCTCCTGATATCGCCGGGCAGGGAATAGCCAACCCTTATGGCACGGTTGCCAGCGTGGCGATGATGCTGCGTCACTCGTTTGGCATGACAGATGAAGCCGCAACGATAGAAACGGCGATCGACCAGTGCCTTGAGGCCGGTCATCTCACCGCTGATCTTGTGCGTGACGACACGGCTCTCAGCACGCAGCAAGTTGGTTCCGCTCTGTGCGCCGCCATCGATGCGCTGTAAATTCCGCTAGACTGCAAGCTGTGCCCGGATAATTTTTGCTCCGGATTGCGTGCAGTGCCTGGCGCAGTCCAACGCCTGATTAACATCGCTGATCAAATCCCCTGCATGTTCAATGCCGATCGACAGACGAATCAGCCCATCGCTGATGCCGGCCGTCTCGCGCGCTCGTTCATCCATTGCAGCGTGGGTCATACTGGCCGGATGTGCCACCAGCGATTCCACACCCCCAAGAGATTCGGCCAGGAAAAAATAGCGGAGATTATCCAAAAAGGTGGCCACCTGCTCGCGACCACCGTCCATCTCAAAACTGATCATCCCGCCATATCCCTGCTGCTGGCGCCGGGCGATCTCGTGGCCGGGATGTGACTCGAGTCCCGGGTAATAGACCGTTTTAACAAACGGGTGCGCAGACAACGCTGCGGCCATTTGTCCGGCGTTGGTCTCATGCGCGCGCAGACGGGTGTGCAGGGTGCGCAATCCGCGCAGCGTCAGAAAGCTGTCAAACGGGGCGCCGGTGGCGCCGATACAGTTAGCCCACCAGCTGAGCTCTTCGTGCAGTTCACTGGTAGCCGCAATTACTGCGCCGCCGACCACGTCGCTGTGCCCGTTGATGTACTTGGTTGTCGAATGCAGCACGATATCGGCACCATGGGCAATCGGGTTTTGCAGGCCCGGAGACAAGAACGTGTTGTCAGCGACCAGCAATGTCCGGTGACGTTTGCAGCGTTCGCGAATACCGGCCAGGTCAGTAATACGCAGCAACGGGTTGCTGGGTGTTTCGCATAAAATCATCCGGGGTGCGAGCGCAAACGCCTCAGATAGGGCTGCAGGGTCGGACTGGTTCACAAACTCAACGGTGATGACGCCTTTGCGGTGCAATGCGCTCAGGAGGCGGTGAGTTCCCCCGTAACAGTCATGTGGTGCCAGCAGCACGTCGCCGGGGTTGAGCAGCGCTGTCACCAGGTTGATGGCTGCCATGCCGGAACCGGTGATCACGCTGCCGGCACCGCCTTCGAGTTCTGCCAGTACGGCGGCCAGTTCATCACGCGTCGGATTGCCGGAACGCCCGTAGTCGTAAGCGCCCTTGCGCTCAAAGCCATCGAATTGAAACGTCGAGCTCAGATGCATGGGTGGCACCACCGCATTATGTTGCGTGTCGCTGCCCAATCCCTGGCGTACAGTTTTTGTGGAAATATGTGCTGTGCTGCTCATGTCATCGCCTCATGTGGTGGTGACTGAGCCATCATCGTGCCACGATGGCTCAATCGCTCATCGGGTACGAATAATTCCTGGGATATCGGAGGCGGGGTTGGTGCCCATCAATGCAAATAAATCTGTGATGCAAAGCTGCGATCCAACTCATCTCCCGGCAACCGGCTAGTGGTTACCGCAGGAATTGGCACCTTGCACAAGTGGTTAGCTTCGCAGGTTGCCCCGGCATCAAAGGGCCTATCCCTCCGCCGGTCTCGATGAGAACCCTGAGTCTATGATCCGCGCCTGCAAGTCGTCAAGAGTTTCTTGCGAAACCGCTATCCAACTGCCGCATTGAAGACTCCCGGGCAACTTTCATTTATCTGAACTGACGATCAATACCTGTAACAACTCGCCTGGTTGAATAAGCAAGCGGTGGGACTAGATTTCTGGTGGACGTTTATGGGCAATCACAAAATGTCTGAGCACAAGTTCAGGGCGGTAAAGAAACCGGGAAACCGTACGTGCGCAGGAGACTAAAAAACCCTGCACCAATGATTACAGTCGGAAACAAAGCGTCTGACCTGACGCTCGCAGATGGACACAATCGCCCTGACCGGGTGACACAAGGTGGCAACAAACCAAGATCCGACTGTCAGTGTTGCGTGGTGGCCTGGTTGACCGTTTTATCAGGGTCGCAAGCCGGCGACTGAGCCGGCAGATGCTCAAGGACCAGTTGCATCAGTTCATCGAGTGTATTGGCTTCATTGATTTGGGCGGCGCTCAGCCACGGTTGCAGCCCTTCGGAGGTTTTCAAAAAAGCCGCTGGGAACCGGGTGTTCTCAAGATCCAATTGTTCCGCCACCAGGTCCACATAGGAAAATTCAACAGCGAACGGTAATTCCCTGATAAAGCGCTTCCATTGCGAGCGCATGCGCACGGGTGAGTAGGTGATATCGCACAGTTTGCACGGATAGGTTTGCGGCGACACGGTTTTATGCACCGCGTCCTTGAGCATATTCAAAAACCCGGACTGAGCGTTATAAACAAAATACAATACGGGTTGTGCATCTTGTGGTCCAACAGGCGGTTGCATATGCTGTGGCCTCGTTCAACGGTGCAAAACACTGTCTGCACACGCTATACCAAATGTGAGTCTGTGTCATCGCCTGCAAAGTTGGCTGCACACTCAAGCGTCGTCGCCAGGTTGTTGAAAGGGCTGCTGGTCAGGCTTTTCCGTACGTGCTACTTTGCGACCGCGTTTTTGTATCGACCGTCATGAGCGACAGGGGGCGAAATATGAATTCAGTCGGCCGTCCTGTCCTTGAGCGGTTCGCCATGTTACGACTGGTAGCCGGCGCTGCGGCGATCAGCTTTTCCGGTGTATTTGTAAAGCTCGTTGACGTTGGCCCTACCGCCAGCGCCTTTTGGCGTACGCTGATCGGTGGTGGTTTTCTGTGCCTGTGGCTGCTGCCGAGAGGGCGTCGGGTCTGGACAAATGGTCCCGCGCGCAAATGGCTGATCGCGGCCGGTTTTGTTTTTGCGATTGATCTGTTCGTCTGGCACAAAGCAATTTTGTACCTCGGCGTTGGCCTGGCGACGCTGCTTGGCAA
>JABDLQ010000181.1 GCA_013002925.1 Gammaproteobacteria bacterium
GTACTACGACTCCTCAGCCGCCACGAGCATCGGGTCCGTGAGTTCCAGCATTTTGTTGCCCAGATCATCGCGGGTGAAGGGTTTGGGCAGCAACAGGTCAGATTCAGTAAACGCACCGCTTGCATCCAGGCTGTGCTGCGGAAACCCTGACACATACAACACCCGGAGAGCAGGATTGATCTTGCGCAATTCCCCGATTAACGTGGGTCCATTAATCCCGGGCATGACAACGTCGCAAACAACCACCTCTATGTTAGCGTCAGGGTCCGCAGTGATATCGAGTGCTTCGCTGCCACTATTTGCACCCACCGCGCGATAACCAAAGCTTTTCAGGTAGGCGATAACCAGTTTTAGCACCGCCTTGTCATCGTCTACCACCAACACCCGTCCAGCAATCGGGGCAACCACCTGACTTGATTGCGTCGATTCGGCCGTGGCTTCATCGCTTTTTGCCACCGGCAAATAAATACTAAACTGCGCTCCCAAACCCGGCTGCGATTCCACCTGAATGATGCCATTAGCCTGGCGTACTGCACCATAAACCATCGCAAGGCCCAGGCCAGTGCCACCCTCTTTGGTCGAAAAGAAAGGTTCAAAGAGCGACTGTTTTGCCGTCTCGTTCATGCCATGTCCCGTATCAGCTACCGTGATTACTGTGTAATTTCCGGCAGAAACAGTGGACATGGGTTGCTGCAAATCTTCGGCAATCACCGCTGAAGATGTCGTGATACTCAAGCTGCCGCCCTCTGGCATTGCGTCGCGAGCGTTTAAAGCGAGGTTGACCAGTATCTGTCTGAACTGGGTTGGATCGATCTCAACGGGTTTGACAGCATCAGAGTGAATCGACAACTGAATGTCGTCTCCAACCAGTTGCTGGAGCATGGTCTGAAGTTTTTCAATTTCCTCAAAGGGGTTTAAAACTGTCGCCTGAACTACCGTTTTGCGGCTGAACGCGAGAAGTTGCCGGGTGAGTTCAGCGGAATGATCCCCGGCCATTTTTATTTGTTCCACGCCTTCATAAACTTCGCGGTCAAGGTCATCCCGGGCCAGAATCATGTCGGCGTAGCCTGTGATGATCGTCAGCAAATTATTAAAGTCATGTGCAATGCCGCTTGCCAGTTGGCCGATTGCATCGAGTCTCTGGGAGTGGACCAAAGCCTGGTACAGGCGACTGTTTTCAATCGCAACCGCAATATGTGACGCTATTATCTCCATCACACGCTGGTCTGATTCTGTGTACGCATCGGGCTTGGAAGTTTCTACATTGACAACACCGATGACGGCGCCGCGCATCAGCATCGGAACACACAACTCCGACCTGATATTAGAACGAATGCCCAGATAGCGAGGATCCGAACGCACGTCACCGGTGCGTACAGTTTCGCCATTGGCAGCAACCCACCCGGTGATGCCACGACCAACGCGCACGCCCTGGCCCAGAATGTGCTTGCTGTCCTGGGCCGCAAACTCCGGGCCCTTGTTTTGATCGCTAAGAGCAAACGGTATCAAACGATCTGATGCATCATCTTTTAATAGAACGATACCCAACTCATAGCCAAGTGTGTCTTCAAGAACGCGAATCGTCTCGGTCGCCAGTTTTTGGGGGTCATTAATTCGTTGCAGACGCACAGAGGCAATATGCACAGCCCGCAGTTCTCTCAGGCTGCTCAAACTCCTGGCTGTATCTGCCTCGACCCCATCGGGGTATCCATGCATTTGAATTCCTATAACACCATCCTCAAACAGATTTGATGCCCGTGAAGATTATCATTTACTGCCATTCATTGCAGATGTGGCGAGGTAGCATTCGGTGCTCGCTCGTCTTCTGCTGCATGCGGTCAATTTACGATCGGGATTGTAGTAAAGTCGCAGGTGTGGATTGTATCCCTCGGCCCCTGCTCTGACGACCTTCACCTGAATTTCATGGCGGCTTGATATCATAATTTTCGTGATTAATGCAGTCGATTTTTGACCACCAAAAATCTGGTTATTTACGAGTACCAGTAGAAACGGAAGTTGTTTTGTAAAGGTCAAACCGGGGCAGGGCGCATACTCAATCGCCTGTCGCAATGAGGATTCGTTCTCTTTGCCTCAAGTGTCCTGTTCCGGTTTTTTAACGATCTGCAGATATTCTCCGTACTGACGCACAACAGCCCATATTGAATCTCTCTATGACTTGCGGCAACTGCCGTCACTTTTTGCCGCTTCGCGCCAACTGTACGGCGACATTAGACAGAACTTCAACGCAACAGGGCCTGCATTAATTGCAGGCCCTGTGTTGGTTTTCAACCTGTGGGGGCATGATTAAAAGTTGAAGCTCAGCCCGATCGAAACTACAGGATAGATGTCGTAGTCATCGACTTCGTTTTGCAGTTCCATGCGCTCGGCTTCGAGTTCGGCCTGGAACGCCGGATCATTCGCCAGTGCACCGTTCGCGGTAACACCAATGTTAATCGACCCCTGGCGTAATACGCCCGCATCAATAATCAATCCTAATGTATTGAAAATTCGAAAATCGAAACCGATCCCAAAGTACGGCGCGATGTTATCGAAGTCGCCTTTGACCTGGAGTTGGCCCACGGCAGCGGCAGGATACGTAGTGTTACCGACCGTGATCATGCCGGTATCGCGGCTGGTCAGTTTGATTTCATTGCCGTTTGAAAAAATGCCAGCCGTGACTCGAAACGGGCTCAATGGCACCCGCAGGTTGGCGGTCGCGTAAAAGGTTTGCAGATCCAGTTCGCCGTCATAATCAATGCCGGCCTCGGAGCTGTCTTCATCCAGTGAGAAGAAGTTGCCGCCGCCGCGGATATCCAGATAGGGAACGGGTCGCCAGGCGGCTTCGACACCAAGACCGAGTGTGCCGGCTTTAACGCCGACCCAGAAATCATCGTCTGCCGCTGCGTTGTGTCCCAGCATCAGGGCCACAGCGACCATTGAAAGTGTGCGTATGTTCATAGTTGTCCTCCTGGTGAGCGCCGATTATGGCCAATCTGATGCTGCGAAAACTGTGACGGAATCGCCACAAATGACGAGTGTTTGACGCGAAACCGGTCTCTTTGGGCATTTTCCTGAATCACCGGATTGTTGCGTAAGTGCAACCGTGCAGGATCCGCCCGTAACTTAACATAAGAGCAGATTATGTCGCCAGATATTCAGACACAGATGGCAGCGATGATCGGGGACACCCATATGCGGCTGGGCCCTGGACCCTCTCTCTGGCGGCTTGATCGGGGACACCCTCAAGTGAAAGAGTTTGAGGCTTCGATACCAACAAAGCCGGCGATGGCTGGCAGACAGCGGGCCAAACCCTCAAACCCTGGACAGGCACTGACTTGACCTACTAGACAGGCACTGACTTATTCAGGGACTTACTGGGGGACTTACTGGACGGGACTTACTGGACAGGCACTGAACTACTCAGGGATTTCCGTAGCTAATGTGGGGGCTGACGCGTTTCAAAGCCCCCGTGACTTAATGAAGGTGACTTATTGGACAGGCACAGAGTGACTTACTGGACAGGCACTGACTTATTCAGGGATTTCTGTAGCTAATATGGGGCCTCACGCGTTTCAAAGCCCCGGTATCAGGCATTGGGGTCGACGTAGCCTTCGGGCTTTTCGGAGCCTTGTCCGAAAAAAAACTTTTCCATTTCCCCTTCGAGAAACTTGCGTGCTTTGGGCTCGATCGGAGTGAGGCGGTTTTCGTTGATCAGCATCGTCTGATGCCCCAGCCATTGCTGCCAGGCTGTTTTGCTGACATTGTCATAGATGCGCTGACCCAATTCACCGGGATACGGTAAGTAATCCAGCCCTTCGGCTTCTTCTTTGAGCACTATACACATCACGGTTCGGGTCATTGGTTGTTTCGCATCCTGTTAGTCATTGGCTTCGCTGCAGTGCTGGCGAATTAGTTTGCTCACCGGCGCTGCAAGTCCAACTGCTGTCGGCTTGTGCAGGTTATACCAGAGCAAGCGGTCATCATCCAACACCTGCGCATCGCGTGCCGCCGCAGTCAGTCGATAGGGCGCAATGTTCAACTGGAAATGGCTGAAAGTATGCACGTGCACCGGCAGCGCTTCGATCGCGCTCACCCGCAACCCGAGCGACTGCGTGGCGAAGTTGTGCGGGTCTTCATCACTGTCGATCTGGGGTAATCCCCACAATCCACCCCAGATTCCGGTTGGTGGGCGCTGCTGCAGCAGCAGGTGTTGGTCGTGGAGACACAGCAACATTTTGCACTCGCGTACCGGCTTGATTTTTTTGGGCTTGCGACCGGGATAGTCGAGCTCAGCTCCCTGGCAATGTGCCGCGCACGTAGCCTGCAACGGACACACCTCACACCGGGGCCGGGTGCGGGTGCAGACGGAGGCGCCGAGGTCCATGATCGCCTGAGTGTAGTCGGCAAATTGCTGCGCGGGCGTATGCGCCTCTGCCAACTCCCACAATGCGTGCTGCACAGCGGCTTTGCCGGGCCAGCCGGGCACAGCAAAATGTCGGGCGAGCACGCGTTTGACGTTGCCATCGAGAATCGGAGCGCGCGTATTTAATGCAAGCGACAGAATCGCACCGGCAGTGGACCGACC